>JAKATW010000059.1 GCA_021827945.1 Thermoplasmata archaeon | reverse complement strand
TTTGAAAAGATCTTCAAGACTATTTTTGACGCTCTGATTACTAAGTTCGAAGAAGATGACAAAGTTGTTTCTCAGATTGAAAAGAACACTCTATACAGGAGTGAGAACAACGAGGTGTTGACGATAGAAGGAGATTTCCCGAAGGATGTTATTTTCCAGGAATTCTCGCCGAAGTTTTTGGTGAAAGTGTCGAATAGGGGCATATCCGTAACTAGAACTGCGAAATTATCGTCGCCAGATCTCAATGATTTCAAGGAAGCGGTCAAAAAGTTTGATAGCAAAGGAATAGGTAGGTGGTTTTTTCACCCTCAGGGTTTCTATCTATCTTACTCAGCAGATCCGAATAAGAACGAAAATGTTACCGTGGATCCAGTTTTTTTCTCAAAGGAACTCCTTTCGTTCGTGACCAAGAAGTGACACGCAAGCAGGACGTTCCAGAAAATTCGTTATATATGCCAATACTGCAGTAATACTGTAAGAATTGTGGAGTTGAGAAATTTACCTGATTACAGTTAAGGACTCCTGTTGAAGTCATCGAGGGAAAATAGGATTGATCTTCAATATTGGTAGCTGGCAATAGGGCCCCTTTCCAGCTACAATGGGGAAGGAAAATGGCAATTTGATCAATTCGTCTCTACCAGATTTGCTTAGCCTACTCTCACGACGCAAAACTTAAAAGCAGATTAAAAATTTATCAATCATGAATCCAGAGGAAGGAAGACCGGTCAATAGAAAGAAAGCAAATGCAATCCCCAAAACATCCTCGAAGCGGTTGCCTCTGCGATTAAGGCTGACATAGCAGCAAGAAGAGAACCAAAAGAAGCAGTTAAGATTGATAACCCAGACTGTGTAGAGTATCCATGTCAATGCTCACTTACTTGATGCTGTGGTTGCAACAGTCTCGGTGTCTGTGAATCATTTTGTCAAGATGGATGTAACTCGTTTAGTCACAATTATTGTGGACCGGGTTGTACTAGTGATAGTGACTGTATTGTTCCTTGCGAGGATCTTGGCTATTCCTGCCAATCGGTTCCATGACATCCCATTATGCATCCTTTGTTTATATGCTAACAGTACTCCCTGAGGGTTATCTGGTGATTAAATAATGAAAAGACCTGTTATTTTGACTATTACCGTCGTGGCGGCAGCGATGCTGGTCTCGTCGTTATTCATTTTTATTGAAGTCGATGAACAGTCACACGTGGATTTTATTTCCGAGAGAACCGCAGAGAAAATTTCGGGCCAGAAATATACTCTTTCATCTCTGACAACAGCCACTGGCAGTGCTCTGCAATATGCACCATATGGAGAAAAAATATTGTATATGACCCTCTATACAAACATAACTCAGTTCACTGCGAATGGGACCTTCTTAGATTATTTCTTCCAAGATGATGTCTTAGAATTCAACACCACGGAAATGACGTTGACAGTTTACGAACTGGAGTCGGGAATACTGGATCACGGGGGCATTGGAATCAATTACCCAACAGAGAATGGCACATACAAGGGATTTAATTACACGTATGCAACTCTACCACAGAATAGGTCGGGGTCGGGATACTTCTGGGGAACTGCTGGCTATTCGGGGGATTTTGTTTTCGTAATAACAGGGCAATCGCCTACGCCACCCGATATTAGTATGTCTGCCGCTGCAATCGATCAAATTAACGCAATGACCTGATTTTTCTTCAGAACATGGATTGTATTGTAGGAAAGTGCTATCGTCACACTAGCATATCACGAAAGGAAAGAGCAATGAATGGCAAAAATTTATGTTCCGAACCACTTTGATATACTTATTGAGATTTTATTTATCGCTCGATCGTAGCACTCACGGAAGCGGCACATGCGCGGTTTGAACGTACTAATCAAGAAAAAAGTGAAGTCATTCTAATCTGCCCTCACTTACTATATCTCATTTATCATAAGACCATGCATTTCCTAGTGCTACTGCATAATATGGTAATTAAGGGAGAGTGGAAATTGCTCAATTTAATTGAACGGATCTGAACGGTTCGTCCCTAGATCATTTTTCTAAATCTTTCATAGTTGTTTTGTACTAAAAATGAAGAAAAGTTTGATATGAAATGAGCACTATTCCGCCATGCAAAAATTCAAGGACGTGCAGTCTGAAGCACCGGAAAGTAATTACAGACTGGACAGGGTAGGACTTACCAACGTCATGAGACCGATAACGGTACAAAGAAAGAGAAAAACGATCACGCTCATACCAACATTCAGAGTATTCGTTGATCTCCCGCCGTCAAGAAAGGGAAGCGATCTTTCAAGGGACATAGAGGCCGTGGAAGATGTAGTAGAGGGTGAAGTCGAAGGAAGGACGAAGGGGATTGAGTACGTTGCTGAGCTCATTGTCGATAAACTCTTGACTAGACATCCCTACGCCACCTCAGCAGAGGCAGAATTGACTGCGGACTATTTCTTGGAAAGAGTCAATCCAAAGGGGAGAAAAACGACTGAAAGATACCTGATCAAGGGGAGGGCAACAAAGAAGGACGGAGAGAGGACCAAGAGATACATCGGAGTCACTGCAACTGGAATCACCGTATGCCCGTCTGCGATGAAGACCGTATCCGCACTTATGAACAGGAAGGAAGACTCACCTCCATACATCTCGCACAATCAGAGGAATGACGTCTCCATTCTCATGGAGGTACCTGATGGATGGGATGTGGAAGTGAACGAGCTAATAGACATCGCCGAACAATCGATGAGTGCACCGACCTACGAACTACTGAAGAGAGAAGAGGAAGGACTGCTCGTACTGCAGGCGCACAAGAATCCAAAGTTCGTGGAGGATGCAGTGAGGGATGCAATGAAACTCATAGTCAAGGATTTTGCGAAGATGCCAGATCATGTCTCGGTCAAGGTCACGAGCGAGAGTTACGAGACTATCCACAAGCATAATGCATATGCTGAAAAGTCTGGAACTCTGGGCGATCTGAGAAAGGAACTCAGCTAGGTCCAGAATCTCCTGTTCTTGGCAAACTCGACTTCGTTGATAAGGATCTTTTCAAGTAGTTCGTTCTCCGACTTTATAGGCACCTCTAGAATTCTAGATGCACTTTCCGGTCCTATTCCATGTGCAGCGAGGACCAGGAGTGCCTTATCTTCATACATCCTCAGAAGATGGTAAGAAGTCCTGATCTTTCTCAGAGTATCGCCAGACGGCTTATTCATGTTTTCAATCTCGTACGGTTTTATCGGGGCTATTCTTGGACTGCTGCAAAAGATACACCTCCTGTCCTTCATGTCCTGGATTCTGCTCTTAAAGACCCTGTGACAGCTGAGGCAGTAAAAGGCCATTTCCTCCGAGAGAAGTCTCCTTCGTACTGCTGAAAGTATAGGCGCTGTTGGCCTTATCGGCATCATCTTTTCCTTGAGACTGTTCATATAGAGTTTTGACGAATTGGAAAAGGCGCTCTTCGTCTCGATGACCATCCTTCCGGAAGCGATCATATCACTGATCTTGGAGAGATTCTCTACGTCTAGATAGTCCCACTTGAATTTGTCAAGTGCCTCCTTGAAAAATGGGGTATCTCTATGTGAAGAGAATATTCTGTCCATCCTTATTCTGGTAAAATCGCTTTCCTTAGATATCACGCCGAATTTCTTTGCGACGTTGACGGTACTATACTGAAACGTCCTGGACTTTTCCACATACCTATCCAGATTGGGGAACTCGTCCTGCATGTGCTCCAGGATGTCCACGATCTCGTCTGACCGGTATCTTGTGTTTCCCTGTATCACTATGTGATAGGGGGAGTTGTCGAAAAGAAAAGACTCACCATACTTTTCTGAGAGCCTGAAAGTGATTATCAGAGCAAGAGTGTAGTTTGCCTTTGTACCTGCGGTTATCTGGATGACGGTCGTGACACCCTCTTTCTCTACCCTCACCAGATGGTCGTTTGCTACACTCTTCCTAAACTCTCTGACCTTCTCCTTTGTGAAGTCATCGAGATTATCATTCAGAAAGTTCTCTCTCCTCTCCTTTCCAACTTCCATTGCGATCTCATACGGGACTGGAATCTCCTCGCCTGACCAGCTGGGGGGAACAGAAATTCCCTGGATAAAATCTACATAGATGTATCGCTCCTTAATTCCTAGAACTCTCCAGGTGCTTCCCTTGAGTGTGAAGGTGGAACCTACATCTATCTCGGTAGCTACGTATCCTTCGTCAAGGAAACCGATGATCTTTGCCGTACTTGACTCCTTGACCACATACCTCTTCTCATCCGGGATCATCGATATGTTCTCGATGAAGTATTTCAGCGTTCTTCCACTCTTACGAATAACCTTAGTTTCAGGATCATACCTGATGACGTATATAGAAGAAAGAAAAGTGACAAGGGACTCAAACTCTTCACTCGTGAGAGTACCGAAGTTGTTTACCCTATGAAATATCTCCAGCGCCTTGTCAAGAGATATCTCTCTTTCAGAATGCACAAGTGCCACTATCTGATTGGCTGTGACTATCAAAGGTTTCTCTCTGACTCTTACGTTCTCTATGGAGTTGTTTTCTGCGAATTTTGAGATGACGCCACCCTCCTCAGATTCTATCTCGTTCATCGCAACAATCTCTCCCCTTGAAGTCTCAGCGAGTCGGTGTTTTCCCCTTCCAACTCTCTGCACCAGCCTAATTACCTGTCTTGGGGAATTGACCTGGGCAACGAAATCTACACTTCCAACATCAATTCCAAGTTCCATGCTTGAGGTACATATTATCCCTTTCAGTTTCCCCCTCTTGAAATCTTCCTCTATCTTTGTCCTGACATCCTTTCCTAGGGAACCGTGGTGAACCTCGACGAGAATATTCTCGTCTACAAGCCTGAGTCTCATCACTATGTCTTCAGCTGTCGCTCTAGTGTTAGAGAACACGATGAATTGTCTGTTTGAGTTGTAGAGCTTCATTATGTAATCTACGATCTGTGCGTAATTCTCATCAGACCCGATGGTGTCCTTGAATGAAGGGGACGCTCCGTTAGGCATGGAAACGTTGATCTCGTATCGTTTGGATGTGCCTGCCTTGAGCACCTTGTATTCCTTTTCAAAGAAGAGATTTTTTGAAACCTCCTCCGGGTTTCCAATCGTAGCAGAAATTGCGATTATTTTGAATCCTGGGGAGATCTCTTTCATCCTAGAGAGGCCTATCATCAGTTGCCATCCTCTCTCGTCATTCAGAAGTTCATGAACTTCGTCTATGATGACATACTTAACAGATCTTAGATGGTTCCTGATCTTCTTTCCACTCGCGATAAGTTGGAGCGTTTCCGGGGTAGTTATGAGAACCTGTGGGGGGTGAAGTAACTGATACCTCCTTTCGCTCTCACTGCTGTCACCATGTCTAACACCTACCTCAAGACCGAATGCCTCTCCATAAAACTCTATTCTGGACAGCACATCTCTGTTGAGCGCACGGAGCGGTGTTATGTATATAGCACCAAACCCTCCAATCTGATCCTTCATTTCACTCAATCTGTAGAATACAGGGAGAACAGCGGCTTCTGTCTTGCCACTTCCGGTGGGAGAGGTCAGGAGAACATTCTGATTCTTCAGTATTTCAGGTATTCCTATCTTTTGCGGTTCAGTGAAATCGCTAAATCCTCTCGCCCTTAGGACCTCAAGTAACTTTTCTTCCACTCCAGTCTGTTTCCCCATGCCGTTGGGGGATTCTTAGAGAGCTTAAAAATGAATGCACTAAAATCGCAGCAAGAAAATTATTTAAACGGCATCCAACTTGCGCCGTGATGTTGGGGAAGATGGGTCTCAGGCCCTTCTCGATCTACGAAATTAATGATCTGACTAAGGGTGAGCCAGACAGTCCAAGAATCGTGAGCTTCAAGATGAGACCTAAAGATGGACAGGGATTCAATTTTGTCCCGGGAATGTTTTCTTCTCTTTTTCTGAATCCCAGTGATAAGCTATTCCGTTCGTACTCCATAGCGTCATCTCCAACGGACGATCACATGGAATTCATGATAGAGTTAATAAATGGTAGGTTCACGAGCCAACTTGCAAAACTCAAGGAGGGAGACGAAATATTCATCTCTGAACCAAGGGGAGCGTTCATTTATGAACCCAACGGTGTTCACGGCGATCTATTCTTAGCAGCAGGCATAGGTATAGCACCTTTCTTTTCAATGCTAAGGTATGTCAAGAACAGGAATATGAAACGCAACATCTACTTATTCTATAGCGTAAAGCACAAAGAGGATATCGTCAATCTCTCGGAACTCGAAGAGTATAAGGGACTTGGATTGAACATTGTGTTTACCGTAACGAGAGACCCGGAAAATGCATTCTGGAAGGGAGAACACGGGCGAATCAATATGCAAATGATCCAGAACCATGTAACAGACTTCGTTTCAAGGACGATCTACCTCTGCGGAGGTATCAAGTTCGTAAAGGATATAGTGGAGGAACTGAAAGCAAAGGGAATTAAGGACGATGAGATCAAGAGAGACATCTGGGGAGAATAATGTTCATTTCGTCGTCATATGCACTTATATCTGAGAGTTACAGTTAGAAATCTAAGAGATTGAGTATAAATTTTAGGTTGCATAAATAATATATTTCTCTCTTAAATGCTATTGATTAAAATATTAGTCAAATATGCTCAAGGACGAGGAAAATGTTCTCTCTCTTAACAACACTTAAATATGATACTTCCATCGGCAGTAGATTGGATGGAGCTTAGATATTTCATACTTCGAAGAATACTGCTTCTCATCCCAACTATTTTGGGCCTATCCATTTTTATGTTCATTCTAATTGAAGCAGTTCCTAAGGCAATTCTAGTAACGCCATACATTAATCCGCACGTGCAGATTCCTTATATAATCCAGGAACAGAATGCATTAAAACTGCTGGGTTTTAACTACCCCCCACCTATTGCTTACCTGTTCTATCTCGATAGGCTTTTCCACGGTGACCTGGGTCTAATGTCAATGCCCGGCTATCCTAACTCGGTATCCGCTGCTATAATAGATGCTCTGCCAAATACCATACAACTAACGATTTTCGCGTCAATTGTGTCAATAGCAATTGCAATTCCGCTTGGTACATATATCGGTGCGAGACCCAACTCCGTTGCAGATCAAGCAAGCAGAGTCTTTTCACTGACTGGGTACGCAATCCCTGCTTTCTGGCTCGCACTGCTGTTACAGCTTGCACTGGGAAAGGGGACTATATTTGGCAATCCTTTTGGTGTCCTTCCTATTTCAGGCTCTTATAATCCATCACTCATTCCGTATCCTGCTCCGTCATGGTTCGTGAATGGATACACAGATCCCACACATCTAGTCATATTCGATTCATTGATCCATGGAGATATACCTCTATTCTTCGATGCCCTTGAACACATAGTCCTTCCAGTTCTCACTCTAACCTATGGCCTGCTGGCCGGAATTTTGAGGTTCATGAGGGCGGGAATGGTAGATGCCTCGAATCAAGAGTATGTAAAAACTGCAAGGTCGAAGGGTGTTCCTGAAAAACTGGTGATCAAGAAACATATCAGAAAGAATGCGATGATTCCAACTGTGACTGTGATGGGTCTCCTAGTAGCGGGCCTCCTGGGAGGAGTCGTTCTGGTCGAATATGTGTTCTCGTACCCAGGAATGGGCTATCTTACAACACAGGGAATACTATCTTATCAAGTGTGGCTAATAATCGGTACCACGCTTGTGTTTGGGTTAATCCTTGTCATGACAAATCTAGTTGTAGATGTCGTTTATGCACTGACTGATCCGAGGATCAGATACTGAGGTAGGTGAAAATATGGCAAACGATACAAATGTCGGAGGACCAATCTTGAAATCGCAGACGGTCAAGCACAGACCAAGGACCGAGGACTTTAAACACACATTCAAGCTCTTTATCAAGAACGAGCTTGCCTTTGTAGGATTCGTCATAGTTCTGGTCTACTTCGCAATAGCAATACTTGACTATGTCTATCCCAGTTATCTCGGGGTAAGGAACATAGACACCGTTGCCAGCTGGGTTCCCCAGCTTGCGAGTGGAGTTCCAGGAGCACCCACTCTTGCTCACGGCTGGTGGTATATATTCGGAGAGACAGAATATTTTGCTCCCATATTTCCAGTAATGCTCGCTGCACTTAAGACGGATATAACTTATTCCGTTGCAATCGTAATCACAGGAGTATTGATAGGAACGATCTTAGGAACGTTATCTGGATACTTCGGAAAACTGTACGATGAAGTTCTGATGAGGATAACTGATATTTTCTTCAGTGTTCCTACACTGGTACTTGCTATTGCAGTTACTACCGTGCTGGGTAAATCGCTGACGAATGTTGTCATTGCACTTATAATAATATGGTGGCCAATATACGCGAGGCTGACGAGGGGGGTATCTCTCTCCATCAAGTCCAACAAATTTGTCGAAGCAGCAACTGCTTCAGGTTCTTCAGGTCTCAGGAACGTCTTTGTTCATGTACTGCCTAACGTACTATCGGTAGTGTTCGTTCAGTTTTCACTGGACCTAGGCTCGATTGTCCAACTATTTGCAGCACTTGATTTCATCGGATTTAACCAGGGTTCCCCACTCCTTCCAGAGATCGGAAACATGCTGACCTGGGGAACCACTTACTTGGTAGCCGGCATATGGTGGCCCATAGTGATTCCGGGAATATTCTTGCTGATATTCACAGTCGCCATAAACCTGATGGGGGATGGACTTAGAGACGTCTTGGACCCGAAGTTGAGGAGGTGATCACGATGATGCAAAACTCCGAAGGCACAAAAAGTGACAGCGATGTTTACCTCAGAGTAGAAAAGCTGAAGACGCAGTTCTTCACGAGCAGAGGTATTGTAAAGGCACTGGATGAGGTCAATCTCAATATCAAGAAGGGAGAGATTTTCGGCCTAGTGGGAGAGAGTGGTTGTGGTAAGAGCGTCACTGCACAGTCCATAATGTACTTAGTCCCAGACCCGCCAGGAAGGATAGTGAGCGGAAAGATATATGTTGGAAATGTAAACATGCTTATTGGCCTGGACAGGTTGGCAAAGATCACCATTAAGTCGGAAACAAACGTCAAGATTAAAAGAAACAAGAGACTCATCAAGAGACACAACTATCTACTCTCTAAGATCAGAGGAGATAGAATTTCCATGATCTTCCAGGAACCTACTCTCGCACTCAATCCTGTTTTGAGAGTGGGAGATCAGATATCAGAGAACATAATGCTGCACTTAAAAATCGAAATGGCCAATGCCATTCTAAGGAGAGAAATGGCGACTAGAAAGGATTATGAATCGTTTGTGCAGAAGGTGTTCTCGATAGGTGATAAAGACCAGAGAGGAAAGGAAATTCTTGACTGGTGTGAGAACTATTCGATCTCTGATGCAGAAGAGTTGGTTGGAAACATATTCCTCACTTATCAGGACCCAGAGACTATCATTAAGAGTTTAGAATTCATCGTGAATGAGAGAAAGAGTGGCACAGACATCAACAGGCTTTCCAGAGCACGAGATTATTATGTCTATCAACAGAAGTTATTCGAAGCGACGCTGAAATTGATGGAAGCAGAAGCTAACGGTAGACAGGATGAGATAGAAAGTGCTAAATACGAACTAAATGAAGCAAAGAGGGAGGGTGGGACTTTCCTATCTTTCAGGGTAATAAACATATTCATGAGAAGGAGAATTGAGGCTCCACTGAGAGATGCCGCAAAAAGAAGGGTTATTGAGCTTCTAACACTTGTCAACATCTCCGAGCCAGAGAGGGCCGCTATCTCATATCCCCATGAACTCAGCGGAGGAATGCAGCAGAGAGTAATGATAGCCATGGCTCTTGCCAGCAGTCCCCAGATGCTCATAGCAGATGAACCTACAACAGCGCTGGATGTAACAACCCAGGCTCAGATACTGGACCTTATAAGGAATTTGAACAGGCAAATGGGGTCATCTGTGCTATTCATTACGCACGATCTTGCTGTCATTGCTCAAATGTGTAACAGGGTTGGTGTGATGTACGCCGGAAATATTGTGGAAGAAGCAGACGTCAACACAATCTTTGACAACCCGAAGCACCCCTACACGATAGGCCTGCTGAGAGCCCTTCCCAGGGCAGATAGAATAGCGGGGAAAATGGTCAAGCTCGATACAGTAGCTGGAACGGTTCCAAATCTTATCACTCCTCCATCTGGTTGCAGATTCCATCCGAGGTGCAAGTTCAAGATGGATATATGTGAGCAGAAGAAACCAGAACTCGACGATCTTGGAGGTGGCCACAAGGTGGCTTGCTTCCTGTATCAAGAACCAGGGGGATCGACTCAATGACTGATGTTGAAAACAACAACGGAAATACACTTCTCTATGTTACTCATTTGAAAAAATACTTCGATATATCGAAGTCAGGGTTCAGGGTTACCGGACATGTGCGTGCTGTAGATGATGTTTCCTTTACCCTGAATGGTAACGAGACTCTTGGAGTGGTCGGGGAAACTGGCTGCGGTAAGACAACACTGGGAAGACTGGTGTTGAAACTCCTTGAGGCAACAGACGGCGACGTTTATTTCAACGTGCCGAGGGACATCACTGACAAGATAACTCGATTGGAGAGAGAAATGGATCAGATTGATGATAACAGAGATGGCGTCAACAAGGAAAGGTACGAATCTGTCTCTAAGGAACTTGAACAGATAAGCAAGGAGTACTCCCTGACAAAGATGAGTCAACGAAAAATGAAGAAGTACAGGAAGGACATGCAGCCAGTTTTTCAGGACCCGTTTAGCTCTCTCGATCCGAGGCAGATTATCAGGGATGCCCTAGCAGAGCCAATGAAGCTCCTGACTGATATGAAGCCTGAACAGATACACGAAAAGAGCATGGAGCTGATAAATGAAGTTGGGCTGAGCGAAGATCATCTATACAGATTCCCACATGAATTCAGCGGTGGTCAGAGGCAGAGAATTGGAATAGCGAGAGCCATTTCAATCGAGCCGAAGCTCCTTGTTCTGGATGAACCCACTTCAGCACTGGATGTTTCCGTTCAAGCTCAGATTCTAAACCTGCTCAAGGAACTGCAAGAAAAGAAGAACCTGGCATACATTTTCATCTCCCACCACCTGAACGTTATAAGGTTGATGTCAGATAAAGTTGCAGTGATGTATCTGGGAAAGATAGTAGAACTAACGGAAACCGAGCGGCTCTTTACGAACATGCTGCATCCATACACCGAAGCGTTACTATCTGCCATCCCGCTCCCTGACCCCAAGGTGAGCAAGTCTAGAATAGTATTAGAGGGTGAAGTGCCCAGTCCTGCCAATCCTCCAAAGGGATGCTACTTCCATCCGAGGTGCAAGTACGCCATGACGAACTGCGGTTGGTCTCCCAGGGATATGGTGCTTCCACTTCAGGAGCTCCTCGAACCTCTGAGAGTAAAGAGCAGCGACCTAATTCCGACAACGAAGGAAATACTGACAGACGAGGCAAACAACACGGTTGAACTGATATTCGAAAGCGCAGTAACTCCTGCTCAATTCGAGACGTTTAAGAACTTCATCGCCGAGGCGGCGGCAAAGTCCAACGGGGTGAAGTTCAAGGCGATTACAACTATCACGCTCTCTGAAGCCAAGACCTCGATCGTTATGAAAATGAGGGAGGCAGACGTTCCAAAGCTGCGGGAGGTAAAACCAGGTCACTACGTTTCTTGCCTCATGTACGAGAAGGGAGCTGAAACAACTGGAATCAGAGGAAGTAATGTCGGTAAGGCCGCGAGCTAAAGTTCGAGAAGTCGCAGATGAGGACGAAGAAATTACTTCCAAGGATCTAACAAAGAAGCAGCTTGTCCTGTATATTTTCAACGACTTCCTGCGGGGTACCTACACTATAGGGTGTATGTTCCTCGACGGTCTAGTGATCCTGTATCTATACTATTTCATCCCTGCGAGCTATCTGAGCAAGGGCATACTGTCTAATACCATATACAGGGACGTTATCCTGGGACTTCTGATACTGTCACTGGAGGTTCTTGTGATTTACTATGAATTCAAGGGATACCGCAGGATCTGGCCAAAGGGTTCGCTGTTTATCGGTCACAAGCTGGATCAGAAACTCCAAAAAAACTGAATCCTGAGTATTTTCCTAAAGGCACGGACGAACACAGTCTCATCACCTGCAAGTCTAGTTTTGATTCAATTTTACTTCAGAAAGTCGATAAAATTATGAAAATTGTCAATAAAAAATTATTAATTCGAATTTCAACTCTACTACAGTGGCTGGGATCAAGGTAGTCGAACAGAGGAGATCTACACTCAGGCAACGGTTTCTGCATGTATGGAAGGACAGGAGATTCATCACTATCTTGATAGTCCTGATTATCGGGCTGAGTCTTTTGATTGTTGCTCAGGAATATCACCCGACGATCTACACTAACACAGGGAGTTATCAGCTACAAATGGTGAATTCAAGCGTAAATCGCACGTTTCAGTTCAGTACTGATAATAACTACAGAACGATAGTCAATGTCTCATTCCCTCCACAAAATGAAATCAGATATTTCATCATGGTAAACGCGTCATTCTTTAGAAACAGTATTTTGACAATCCTGTACTACCCAGACGGTTCGGGTTCTCAGAATCACAGCTTCGAATTTAACGAGTCCAATCCCGGAGTCGCCGGGACCAATTACGCTATAAACATAACCTCGACTAATGGGAAATCATTCCCGGTAAACGTCTCTTACACGATCATCATTCCAAATAGAGGAAATGCGAACCCCTTAGTTCAGACAGTGGGTATGGCACTTTTTGTCGGTTCTGCCATTGCTATGGCGGTTTACTTCACTATTATGACGTCATACAGAAAGGAGAGAAAGTTCTAGATTTTACATAGAGATCAAAATCTTTTCAGAACCACAAGAATTGCAAATTATGAAGTAAAGAATTAAAAAATAAAAAAAAGAAAGAAGTAGAGTTTACGTCAGTGTCAGGTAGTTGTACATCAGGTCGCCGCCACCGCCCATCATCACATTCTCTTGGTAGTCTGTGATTGTGGATCCGGTTATGTGCGAGTTGATTACCCAGAACGATGATGCTTGGTACAGATACACATAGAATGTCATGTTTACCAGCATTTCATTCAACGCGTGGAAATTCTGCAGAGCTATCGTTGGGTTACCAGTTCCGCTTCCATTCAGATACTCACTTACCATTGCAGTAAGGTTGTCGTACTGTACTTTCATTCCGGCCAGGCCACTGACTGGGTTGGAAGAGTTGTTGAACCACGATGGGAAGAATCCATTTGATCCCGGATAGAAGCTAGCGCTCGATGGATATGCCATCGGTCCCATGTAATCAGTTGGATATGGGTAGTCTGGTGCCCATCCAAGCTCATATATGGGTGCTGGGTTCTGTCCAGTGACCTGCCAGCTCAGCAGCGTCGGGAATGCAGTTGGTTCAACTGGGAATGAAGCTCCAGTTATTAACGTAGCGAGGTTCGTTCCCCAAGTCGTAGCTCCCGCAACATCCACTGGGTCTGCGCTAAAGATAGCGAGCGGGATGTTGAGTGGTGCTCCATTGTAGAGGATCGTTCCTGTCGGTCCAATGGACAGTCCCTCAGCAGCAAAGTAAGCAGAGTGCTCAAACGCGGTCCAGTTCTGTTCTGCATTTGTCAGGTTAAATTGCGGTAGCGAAACTCCTGCTGCTACGAGTGTTGCATTGCTCTGGTATCCAAGCATTCCATTAGGCAGCATTCCTGCAAATCCCGTGGCGAATGTTGTGTTGTAGACGGCATTTCCAACCTGTTGTGCAAGATAGTACTCGTAGTTGTATGCATCAGCGAAAGCTCTTCTGACCTGTATGGAGTCAAAGAACGTCTGGGGTACATTTGCAGATGGGAATGTCTTTGCAAGCAGGGTCTCGTTTATGTTGGTGTTGATGTTGTACCAGTATATAGAAATGGTTGGGAAAGGATAGACATTTACCGTTCCGGATTTCTGCAATCCCTGAACTAGATACCAGTCACTTGTCGGAATTCCTGCCGCGTATGCATATCCAGATTTGAGTTGCAAGTATCTGGTGGATTCCTGTCCGATGTATTCTATGATTACCATCTTTATGGACGCCTTGGGCTCATTTCCACCCGCTGGTGGGTTGTAGTTTGGATTCGCTATGAGAACAACTTCAGACGCAGGTACCGTATAGTCAATCATGTACGGCCCAGACGCCATCACATTGTTCACGAGATAGCTGACGTAATCTCCCGCGCTTGCGTGTGCCTGATAAGCAGCAAAGCCCGATGCGTTCCATCCAATTCCTCCGCCGTGGGACTGTACCCATGACGCTTCGAGTATCTGGACTCCACTGGTGAATCCTAGTACTTCAAACACCAGGGATGGGGCCATTGGTGACTGGAAGTGGAAGGTGACATTGTTCGTTGCGTTATTCCATGTTATATTCTGAGTGATGTTCCAGAATGTGTTGGACGAATAGTAGTCGCCAGGTAGTAAATACTGTGCGTTTATCCATCCTCCTGTTCCAGGAGATCCAGCATCAAACAGTAGAAGTCTTGCAAACGAGAATGCAACATCCCATGCAGTTACCTTGTTACCATCAGCGAAGGTTGCATTGGACCTTATGTGGAAGGTATAGTTCTCGTAAGGTTTAATTGACACTTGGTAGCTTCCAGAGTAGCCAGCTATTGATGGGGCAACGTTAACTGTGTAGTTGTTGTAGTTCGTGTTGATTCCACCATTCGTTGTTGTTGGCAGATAGGCTGCAAGGTATGGGAAGAATTGAGACGAACTGCTTCCATTGTACCCTACCAGTGTTGCCATTGTGTTAAGCACAATTTCGTAACTGACAGTATCGTATTCTATTGCCGGGTCCAGAGTCTTGTAACCGCCCGTTTCAGCCTCTGCGTTCACAAAGGTGAAAGTTGTGGTTGCGGCCTGGTACTCTTTTGCGGATGAAAATACTGGTACATCTGCGTAGTAAGCCGTATCGAATACTCCTTGAGAAGTATCTACCGCACCTGAAGTAGTGTTGACTACTGCAGTGTAGGTAGACAATTCAAGCTGATAGTATCCAGAGGACAGCGTAAGATTGTATATTGCACTGCTTATCGGCAGTTCATATAGACCGGAAGTGTTGTTGAAGAAGTATGGTAGAACCACGGAGTTGACTACAGATCCATTCAGCATAACTGTAAGGGTCTGAGAAACGACTTCATAGTTCGTGTTTGCAGGCGGAGTGAAGTAAGCCAGCAGCAGAGCGAGAGTTGTCCCAGGAGAATATACCCAGCTATTGTTTACAACTGGTGATGCTGAAGCGGACTGAAGTGCTATGTCTCCATAAGAATCATTTGCTGGCAGAGCAGATGCAGCTGCGCTCACACCAATGGGTATGAGTTCCTGGCTGCTGGAATACGTTGTCTTAGGGTAGTTGACCACGTAGTACACGTAGTAGTTTCCAGGTGCTGTATATGTGTGCGATACATTCACAAAGTCAGATCCGGAATAGGGAATCACCTGAGGTGATCCGTCTCCCCAGTAGAAGTCTATGTTGTTGAACATCCCGTTCGTCTTTATTGACACGTTGTAGGGCGAATTATACAGTGCGACAGTGCTCGCAGATGTTATGCTTGCAGAAGTTCCTACTGGCACCGTTGGAGTTGGGTGATAGAAGGCTAAGACTCCGAAAGCAGCTATAATCACGACCAAGACGACGATTATCGCGTACCATTTCGCGTTGGAAGAGCCTTGCTTCTTGGGAGGCGTAGGTGCCGGACCGGACATCGATGGTTGGTTGTCTTTTTGATCACTTGTCATCGACAATTTCCTCCAAAATCTCCAGCTCCCATTCAAATACCTTTATTAAAGTTTCTCTCGAATTAAATTTGTTGGCGAACTTAAGCAGGTTAAAATCTCACATTAAGTATAAAATAACTCCGAAATAAAGTTCTATCTCCACCATTCTGTTCATGAATTCCATTTCTCAATAAGAACCGAAAATAAGGTATCAAATTTCGAGATTGCTAATGAGATGGAATCATCTGAAACCGTCTAGTGTTTGTCATTCTTTTTTTTATCCTGGATCATAGTACAAACCTTCCTATTTCCTTTGGGAAGAGCACGACATCCGATATGGATTCTGAACCGGTCAGAAATCTAACGAACCTTTCAATTCCAATACCAAACCCAGCCGAAGGTGGAATGCCCCTCTTAGAAGCCTCAAGGAGTAGCGCAAAATCTTCCCTTCTCTGTCCCTTCTTTTCTATGCGAGACAGAATTCTTTCATATTCATATTCTCGCTCTCCGCCGCTGATCGCCTCTCCATATCCATATGGATATATCAGATCCATATCCATCAGAACCCCTTTCTCATCATCTTTCTCTCTGTCATAGAATTCCCTCTCTTCGAGCGGTATGTCTATAACCCAGAATGGCTCGTTAGCCTCTGAGCTCAAAATGGACTCAAAGTTCTTACCATGTTTGCTTAACGCATCGACGTACTTGACCCTCCTGAATGGTCTTGAGTACTCTCGAATGTGCGGGTTCAGTTTGTCGTGTTCAGCGGACGCTCGCACACTTGCTATAGAGTCGTTTATCATCCCCTCTGCAAGATCCATTACGAATTCCCTTCCTTTGCCCTTTACTTCAAGGTCGAGTTGGGTGAATTCTGCGAGATGTCTTCCAGTGTTCTTCCTCTCTAAAGGCTCAATCCTAATGTTAGGGGAAAATGAATATATCTTATCAAAGTGTATCAGGGCGAGCTGTTTGTGAAAGATCATGGATTTTGTCAGTCTATATTGATGTCCATAGTAACTAAATGTAGGGTCGTCAACGGGATGATTCAAAGGATCTGAGATTGGTGAGATAATCACGGGATTAATCTCCAGGAATCCTCTGGAATCCAGGTATCTCTTCATCCTCCCTCTTATAACTGTGTTCACTCTGGTCCCGGCTGCAATCATTTCCCGATTGCGTTGAAAAAAATAGTCGATCGGACTTGTATCTGCCATGTATCCTCTAATATTTTTAATCGGATAACACTTGGCTGAATTCAGATGTGCAAAAAGAGCAAAAATAAATATATCTTTGATAATCTATTAACATTATGAAGAAATTAGATGATATAGATAGACAAATTGTAGGTTATCTTCTTGACAATGGTCGCGATAGGGTAACTGATATTGCAGATAGCCTGAAATTCAATAGAGTGACGGTAGCTCAGAGGATAGAACGGCTAGTTAGGATAGGAGTAATAAAGAGGTTTACTGTCAAGCTGGACTATGAATTTTTCGGACTAGACGTTCTGGCCTTTGTCTTTATCTCATTCAAGAAGACTGATGATACAACCCAAGAAGAGCTTGCCCAGATAATCTCGAGACTCGAAGGAGTTGAGGAAGTGCACATCATTGCAGGAGAATTTGACATAATCGCTAGGGTGAGGGCAAAGAATCTCAGGGAGCTGGGAGAAAAGGTGGTCAACAAGATCAGAGGGTATTCTGGAGTCGAAACGACCTTTTCTCACATCGTGTTCCAGACGATAAAAGAATAACCTATAGTTCCAGACGACTGAAGAGATGCAGAAAAGAAGCCCTAGGATGGTACGGATTCTGTTACAAATTCTCTAAGTGCTGAGGGGATCTTGAAGGGAAGCGAATAGAGTAGGTAGAGCAATGTCTTGGATGGATAGTCAACATCTCCTACTCTATTTATTCCTGTAACGTTAGCACTTATCAAGGGAAACCACAGCGAATAATATTTCTCGAATCTGTCAAGAATTCTCCTGATATTATAGTCCCTCTTGACTTCCGCACCGAATGATTTCTGCCAGTTCCGTTGATAGTTAGGAAGAATGTCACCGCCATTTGAGATGGCACTGGCCAGAGTATTCCCCGAATTCAGTGCAGCGTACAAACCACCGCCAGTAGTCGCCTTACTGAGTCCCGCTGCATCTCCTACCAGAAAACCACTTCCTCTGCCCAGAGTCGTCGGTCCAATAGGAATCAATCCCCCTCTCTTTCTAACTATACTATCCTTTCCAACCATGCTTCTTACGACTGTTTCGCAGTTTGTTCCTGACGCTCCAATTTCTGTCTCGTTTCCATTCGGGACTTCCCAGGAAAAGAAATCTGGAGTCTTCTCTCTATCGAGGTTGATCTTTACCCTATCCGATTTCCTAGAAAGATCGAACTGGAGCGATTTCAAAAGCTTTGGAGATCTGATTCCAAGGTTTCTTCTGACAGCACTAGCTGGTCCATCTGCTCCTATTATTAAATCCGCCTCGACATACTCAAAACCCTTCTTGGATTTCAGGGTCGCTACAATACTTCTCTCCTTCTGATGGAATTCTGTCAGAGACGTAAGGAGAGACAGCTCAGCACCCTCAGATTGAGCCATTGCAGAGAGTTTCTGATCTAGGGCTACTCTGTCGATCACTCTCATCCGGTCAGAACTGAGGGGGAATGTTCCGAGTGGAGTTGAAATTTCTGCAATCTGTGGACGATCCATCACGAGGTCCTCTCCTACTGCGTCTACCACTCTCCTGTCAACAAGCCCTGAACAGTGATTGGGGACTCCGATATTCTCCTTTAGGTCAACTATCCTGACCTTGAATCCCTTCCTGGAGAGTTGATAGGAAACGTTGGATCCAGCTGGTCCAGCGCCTATCACGAGAGCATCGTACACTTGAGCTTATTAAAACTTAAGTATTAAAATTAAATGGACGGGAAAGGTGCAATAATGGCAAGGATGCATACTAGGAAGAGAGGAAGAGCGGGATCAAAGCGCCCAGTTCGGGAAGGAAAGCCCACTTGGGTTACTGTGGGCAACGATGAACTGGATCAACTGATCATAAAGCTGAAAAAGGAAGGACTTACAAAATCAAAACTTGGTATGATCCTGAGAGATCAGTATGGCATCCCCAAGGTCAAGGAGTTAAGAGGAATCAGGATTTCAGAGATATTGGAAACAAATGGAATAAAGGACAGGGTGCCCGAAGATTTGGCAGCGTTAATCGCTAAGGCCGTTAACCTGAACAAACACCTCACAATCAATCCCAAAGACCTGAAAAATAAGAGGGGACTGGAACTGGTTGAGGCGAAAATTAAGCGACTGAGCGACTACTACAAGAGGAAGAGCAAGCTCCCTACGAACTGGAGTTACTCCAAGGCCGCATCAGAACTAAATATCAAATGATCTCTCTTAATGAAGGTTACACATCTAAATTTGAAGAAGCTAGCAAGCTAATTGAAAAAAACGATTTTTTCAGGGTTTTCAGTCACTACGATGCGGACGGAGTTTCATCTGCCCTTATCCTTGCTGAAACACTGAGGCGGCTGAACAAGGGTTTCCATCTATCGTTCCTCCGGTCAATGGAAATGGACGTCATAAGGGAGTCCAGTAGCTACCCGATAATTCTGAGTGATCTAGGAACTGAACTATCGTGGGAACTAAAATCCAGCGGGATTGTGATAGTGGATCATCACATGATCTCAGGCCCTCTGGACAACGAATACATAAATCTGAATCCAAGGAAATTTGGTTATGACGGAACAAAGGAAGCATGTTCAAGCACAGTTGCGTTCCTCCTCTCGTTAACGATAAACAGTTCAAATTACGATCTGTTTCCAGCTTTCCTAGCGGGGGTAATCGGTGACAAACAGAACATCGGGGGTTTCAACGGAATTAATGGAATGATTATAGAGGATCTCAAGGGCAAGTACCCTTTCACAAAGGATCTTAACATTATTGGAAAGTCGGTATCCGAGGCAATATATCTCTCCATTGAACCTTATTTTGACGGGCTAAGTGGAGATATGGAAGCTTCCAGATTTTTTCTCCAGAATCTTACTATTGATCCAGACACTTTGTTGACAAATCTTAGAACTGATGAGAAGGAGAAGATCGTAGACTCGCTCACTATGAAGCTGGTCAAACAGAATGCTGCAAAGGAAGGATACGAAACTCTCGTATCAGATATTTTCACCTTCAAGGACCTTGGTCTGACAGGCAATCAGATAAGCGAATATTTTGATGCGGCCGGACGCAATGGGAGGATGGGGCTTCCGACTTCGTGGTACATGGGGAATGAGGATGCAAAGGATGAGATGGACGGCCTTTCCACCAAACTAAGGAAAGAGGCGCTGGAGCAGATAAAGAAGTCATTTGAATCGAGGAAGGAGATGAAGAACCTTCATTTTACGTATGTGGAGAATCCCTATCTTGCAGGCATTACAGCTAGTATATTGATGCTGTACCTAGTCAGAAGTGATAAACCGGTCATAGCTCTCTACAAAAATAAAGGTACGAAGGTTTCGGGACGGGCGACAAGAGAGCTTGTCTCAAAGGGACTGGATCTATCCAGAGCGATCGGGGATGCAGCCTTAGGCGTCGGTGGGCACGGAGGTGGTCACAATATAGCTGCTGGAGGAGAGATTCCGTTTGACAGGGAAGATGAGTTTCTCCAAAGGCTCAATGAAGGGTTGGGAGAACAGTTTGGAAATCCCTAGTAGTCATCCAAGATATGAAAGCCTGAAAAAGAGAGAGACTCTGCTGGATTTCTACCAGAGAGGGATAGTTACAATTTCTGGACTGATATCGCATGGTAGAGGGGAGGCATTTGACTACATAATTGGTGAGAAGAGCCAGAGTTTCGCGCTTGAAGCCGAGAAGGCAGCTCTAGAGAAGATGGTCAGATCTGAGAGACCGGTGATATCAGTTAACGGTAACGTGGCCGCTCTCGCAGGTGAAGAAATCGTGAAGTTTGTCAGGAAGTACCACATTAGAGTAGAGGCCAATATTTTTTACTGGTCAAGAGAGAGAATGGAGAGGATCATTACTTACTTCAGGAGTCTGGGGCTGGACGTGCTTGGGATGAACCAGGACTCCTTCATACCTGGTCTCGAGAGTGACAGGGGTAGATGTGAGAGGGAGGGCATTTTTTTGGCCGATACAGTTCTGATCCCACTAGAAGACGGAGACAGGGCAGAAGCCCTGAAGAAAATGGGCAAATTCGTTATAACTATAGATCTAAATCCACTTTCCAGGACATCACGTTTTGGAGACATAACCATAGTGGACGATGTCCAGCGTGCATTCAGAAATTTTCTAAAATTCGAAGAGGAAGAATACAACGGAAAGGTAAGTTCATTCAATAATGCAGGAAATGCAGAAAGCGCAATTGCATATATCGGGGAAAGAATGACATCAATCAAACGTTGGCCGGATCTATGATCTGGTCTTCAACATCTTTATTATCTTCCTTGTACCGTCAAATTCGCTTTCAGAATACTTGGAGATTCTGACAACCTTGAGGTTGATACCTCTTTTCTTTCCCTCATTTACGATCTCGTCAACATTGAAATCCTGATCATAACCGAGAGCGACTATGTCGGGTTTAACGATCGTAAGGATGTCATAGATGTTCCCCTCGACTCCCAGAATCGCCCTGTCGACCGGTTTGAGGGAAGCCACCATCGAGACCCTTATATTTTCCGGTATGAATGGAAGTCTCTTCATTCTCTGGGCAACCGAGTCTCTCGCGACGACCACGAAAAGCTCATCCCCCAGCTTTCTGGCTTCCGTAAGGAAATGCACATGACCTGGATGAAGTATGTCAAAAACTCCCGTTGCAAGGACTCTGATCATTTGGTAGGCAATTCAACTTGAATAAATAATCATTTCACTTGCAGTCTCTTCTCAAACCTGACTGCGTTTCTGGATCCCCCATAAGGAATGTGATAGTAATCAGGAACCAGCTCCTTTGCCATATATCCGCTCCGCTCATAGAGCTTCAGGGCGGAAACGTTCTTTTCAAAAGTCTCCAGCACGATGAGGGTACAATTTCTTTCTATTGACACCCGATCCACCTCTTCCATGAGCACTCTTCCGATTCCAGTCCCCTGAAAATCAGGGTCTACTGCAATGCTTTCAAGGTGAGAAATCCTGGAATTCTTTCTAAAGAAAACGGTGGCGTATCCTACTATTCTCCCTTCAATGGTCGCAACTGTAGTAACCGAATTTGCTATTCCCAGCATGTACCTAAGGGAGGGATAATCATAGGCATGGCTCCCGAATGCTCTGTTTTCCAGGTTTGTTATCTCTTCAATATCCTTTATAGAACCCCTCCTAACTGCGAGTTCAGAAATCGTCATCATCCTCGTCGTCTTCGTCATCGTCCGGTCTTCTCTTGATCGACATTTATACACCTCCTCGGTTTTGAGGATGGAAATCGATTTATTAAAATGTTACCATTTCTTTTAATGATCTGGGGTTTTCCCCATCTTATTACAGATAGGTTCATCTTCCCATCTCAAAAAAGGATTAATAGTCTGGGAAGTTTGTTAATTCATGGCCGATGACACCGTTACATGTCCCAATTGTGGCGCCGAAATTCCAGTAACAGCCGCGCTGAGAGAATCTATTGAATCTAAAGCAAACGAGCTCTACGAGAGGAAGCTCGGTACGGAGCTAGAGAAGAGACTGTTGGAAGAGAGAGAAAAGATGAAGGAAAAGATCAATGAAGAATTCAATTCCAAACTTACAGAAATGGAAGATAGGATTTCGATCAAGGAAAAGCACCTCCAGGAAGCCAGAAAAATGGAAAGTGAGGAGAGAAAAAAGAGAATAGAAATGGAAGAGAATGCGAGAGAACAGAGGTTGGCCCTTGAGAGACAGATGGAAGACGAAAAAAAGAGGATACAGGAAAGGCTACGGAAGGAATACGACCAAGAGTACAACCTGGAAAGGAGAGAAAACCAACAGAAAATAGACGGTCTCATGAAAAAGGTCCAAGAGCTGAATCAGAAGCTAGAGCAGGGGTCGCAGCAGATCCAGGGTGAGGTTCTTGAAGAGGAACTGGAGGATAGGGTGCGAGGCGCATTCACCTTTGACTCCATCATACCGATTCCACAGGGTACAAAAGGACCGGACCTGATCCAGACAGTAAGAAATGCAGCCGGTGTAGAGGCTGGAAAGATTGCATGGGAAGCAAAGAGAACCAAGGAGTGGAACGACGAGTGGATCGGAAAACTGAAGGAGGATCTCGTGAAGTACGATGCAGAAGTGGGCATAATAGTTACCAAAACTCTACCAAAGGATATCGCAACTTTTGGGATGAGGAACGGGATTTTGATCACGAACTTCGAGAGCGCTATACCTCTTGCACTGATAGCAAGAACCAACCTTACAGAGATTGCGAGGCAAAAGAGATTGGGTGAGAGCAGTAACGAGACGAGGGATATCCTTTACAGATATCTCACCAGCACTCAGTTCAGGCAGAGGGTCGAGGCAGTTGCGGATGGGATAATCAGAATGAGAAGCGACATAGAGACTGAGAGAAGATCAATGGAAAGAATATGGGCAAAAAGGACTAAAGAGATCGAAAGGACAATTGGAAATTTCTCTGGAATGTTCGGAGATCTGCAGGGAATATTAGGGACAAGTTTACAGAATGTGAGGACCCTGAGTCTCTCCGACGATAATGAAGAGGAATGACAAAAAAGGCGTCACATCACTCCATCTGTAGAATTTTGCACACCACAATCTCCGTGCTCACTTGTACGATAGTCCCATCAGAAAAGCTCCGTACCCAGCTCCCCAGAGCAGGAATGGATAAACTATCAGCCTCTCCCATCCCCCCACTCCCAGAAGGGAATCTCCGAACATAATTGGGAGAGCGATTGCAAGATAGGATATTATTCCAAGACTGACTGATATAAACTTGAAGGGGGACGTCTGATACCTGTACGCGTATATTGCCGTGAGGGGGCCAAGTATGAATGTGAAATCCGATACGTACCCGTGAATGGAACCAAAATTTTCGTTGAAGATGCCTACCAGAAGTGCGCCAAGTCCGGTCAAAGCAATGAGGATAGGGAATATCTTAACATCAAAACCTCTGTAGATGAAATAGGAGGATGCGATCACTGCAATTCCGAGTAAGGCAATGGATGTATCGAACAGTGGGCCCGTCGAACCAATACCAAGGTCACTGATGTAGTTATTCGCAATGCTGTAATGGGGATAGAGTGCTTCCGTGACGAACATCATTATTACAAACTGAATCGAAAAGACAAACAAAAACACGCCCGCAATATTCAAGTTCTTCCTTGAAGCAACCTTTTCCATGGAAGGGTATATTTTTATGCCCTTATAATAGTAATGGATGATGGAACGAATAAGGATATATTGAAATTAGACCTATCCCTTGGTGCACAGAAAGAGTTTTAGGTCTTCGCACGGTACAATCTCTTATCTCGAACGTGAGGGTCCTATCCCGATCATCTTCCTCCACGGACTGGGAGGTACCGGAAATTCCTGGATGAAACTCTCACAGTTTATTACAAGAGATTTTGGACTTTATTACTTGGACCTACTGGGCCACGGTCGGTCAGAAAAACCGGATATCGAATACACCATTGCTGTTCAGGAAGATGTGATAGGCGAGTTTGTGAACGGATTAGGCCTGGAAAACTACTCGTTGATGGGAAACTCCTATGGGGGCTGGGTAGCTGCACGCTACTCTATGGACAGGCGTGAGCCGACCCATCTTATACTAGAAGATAGTGCAGGAATAAACAGGACATTTGGAGAATTGGAAGACGATCGTAGAAAACAATTCGTCAAGATGGTAGTCGGAAGCAACTCCCTCAATGTAGAGTCAGTTATTGATAACATAGTTGGAAACAATGCAAACTCGGTCTGGAAGATAAGGGAGTCAGAAATTAAAGAGTTGAGGACCAAGACTCTCATAATTTGGGGGACAGACGACAGGGTAATCCCGATAGAGAATGGGAGACGTCTGAGAGAACTCATTCCAGGCAGTAAGTTCGCTGAGATAGAGGGCGCTGGTCACGTTCCCCACGTCAAATATCCAGAGAAGGTTGCAACTCTCTTGAATGAGTTTTTGAAATCTTGATATTTGGAAAACCAGAAATCTTATATTCCAGATTTCCATCTACGGGTATGACAGATGACAAAGCAAAGAGTGGGGACACCGAGAACATCTCGATCAAGGGTGTTCAGAAGAGATTATATGAACGCGTAAAGGGGCTCGCTACAGACACGGGGAGAACTGTGGGAGAATTGACAAACGACGCATTCAAAGTACTCCTATCGGCAGCAGAGGAGACAAAAAAAGTAGGGGAAGAATTCATTCATGCGGTGAGAGATTCAAAATCGACATACGTTCAGGACCTGAATTCCATTGAGATCTCCGGACCTGAATTAGTAAGAAACAACAAGAAAGTCACTTTCAAGAACATAAAGAATCTAGTCTTCAAGGATCTAAATGAAACAGATTTCGAAAACTATGTCGAGTCAATAGTAAACGTAAAGTCCCTTGAAATACCCAAGGGGATATCAAAATTCAAGGTCCTTGAACGCTCCAAATATGTGGACAACATAAAGTTCAGCTGATAGTAAGCAAAATTAATCTGTTTTGTCCAAATTACCTCCTGTGTTAGATTTAGCTCTTGAATATATTTTATTGATAATGGTCGCCGCATTTTTTGCTGGGATCATAGGGTCTATGGCAGGACTGGGTGGAGGAGTTCTGATCGTTCCTTTCCTGACCCTTTATTTTCACGTTCCGATTTCGCTAGCAATAGGTGCATCAATCATCTCTGTGATTGCGACGTCCAGTGGCTCTGCGTCAGCATACGTCAAGGATAAGATGTCAAATATCCGGGTAGGTACATTCCTGGTCCTGTTCACAACCTCAGGCGCTATTGCAGGCGCTTTCTTGGAGCACATAGCTCCCACGAACATCATCTACTTGGTTTTTGGAAGCGTGCTGCTCATCTCCGTGGTACCTCTCTTGAAGAAGATCGGAGAGGTAAACCAGTCAAGCAGCGTCAAGAATGATCCAATTGCAGAAAGGCTCTCTTTGAACTCTCATTATCACAACATCGAATTGGGCAAAGAAGTAGACTACAATGTTGCCGGAATCAAGAGTGGTTCTGCAATGATGCTAGTGGCCGGAATTCTGTCAGGGCTACTTGGGATCGGATCCGGTGTTTTTAAGGTCATTGCTATGGACACCTTCATGAAACTGCCCATCAAGGTTTCAACAACGACATCGAACTTCATGATCGGTATGACCGCTGCTGCGAGTGCGGGGATTTACTTTTTCAACGGAGATGTCAATCCATTTATAGCTGCCCCGGTCGCAATAGGAGTACTGATAGGGGCTGTACTCGGGGCGAGGCTGCTCATCAAGACAAAGGGATCCACAGTCAGAATGGTTTTTGCAATAGTCATTGTAGTTGTTGCAATCGAGATGTTACTGAATGGGGTGGGAATACGGCTATAAATCCGGAGGTCCGGAAGGTCGAAGTCGAGAGAGAAAAGGAAGAAGAAGAGGACATCTCTTCTAAAATGCTCTCTTTCTACCTTATCTGGAGCGTACTCATTTCGTTGAGTGTAATCGTCATAGGTGTTGTAGAATATCTTACCATAGGCTCAACCGGTTATGTTAGCGTCCCCTTAGACATACTTATAAAGTCTGGAGGTGGGTCAACCGTTGTTTTTCCTCACTATCTCGGCACAATCATTTTCGGAGTTGTCAAACTGAAGTCGTTCGCGATAATACAGCTCGGAATTCTGTTGTTGCTACTATCTCCGATAGGGAGAATATTCCTGCAGATACTCATATATGTGAAGGAGAAGGACAGACCGTTCATTGCTATTGCGACAGTTGTATTTGTGATACTCCTAATATCGCTCTACCTTTCGAAATACATAGCCTAGAGCGGACTAAAGAATCGAGTGGAACAACGTAATAAATAGGAACAAAGAAAAAATATTTTGCAAGGTTACCCTTCAAAATACCCAGTGATAGATGTTATGAATTCTGTTGGTATTTTTCTCGTTTACTTCTTGAGTTGCTTTCCGTATATCGATAGGATGCTCCTCATTCCCAGACCGGTGTAGAATTTGTGCGCAAGGAGGTTCTCTGAAGGAAACTCTACTGTGATTATGTTGCAGCTCTTCCCCTTTTCTTTCTCAATCAGTGAATCAAGCAGTTTCTTTCCCAGTCCTCCCTTTCTGTACTCCGGAAGAAGATAAATTTCCGTGACTCTAAGCTCTTTACTTGGATTATAGAATGGTCTGGTCAGTATCTCTCCCATTATGACTCCTACGATCTTCTTCTTGAAGTCTGCGACGAGAACGTCTCTTGTCTCAAGCTTTATTGCACTTGCAAGGTACTCCGTTACGTTCTTTTCCAGTTCCTCAGAAACGTTGAACAATGGGTCGTGTTCCGAATTGAATTTCTTTAGCCTCATTACTAGGTTGGTTGCTTCCTTAAGATCCTCTCTTTTCAAATCCCTTATTTTTATATCTTCCATGTTCATTTCACCTTCTTTATAAGTCCCTGGTCCATCATTTTTTCTATCATATCTCTGTTTCCAGAGATGATTTGCTTAGCCCTTTCGTAGAACTCATTCTTGCTCATCTTGATTCTTGCGACACCGTCCCTGACACCCTCATCTGCAATAGCTGCGGCAATTCTGGGGAATACCTCCCATTCCTGCATTGTGGGGATTATGTATTGGTCGTTGATTCCCTTCTCTTCCGCGTAGAGAGCAAGTTCCTTTGATGCCCTGACAATCATGGGTTCATTGATTTTTTTCACTCTTGCATCAAGTGCTCCCCTGAAAACTCCTGGGAATACCAGGCTGTTATTTACCTGGTTAGGGAAATCTGACCTCCCAGTACCAACAATTTCCGCACCGTACTCTTTCGCTTCGTTCGGCCATATTTCTGGTACAGGATTTGCAAGTGCGAACACGATAGCCCTTTTCTCCATCTTCTTTATCCATTCACCCTTTATGACACCCGGGCCGGGTTTTGAAGCAGCTATGAGTACATCCGCTCCTTCCATTGCTTCCTTTATACCCCCCGTTATCCTCTTCTTATTCGTCCTTATTCCGAGATCGTATTTCCAAGGGTTGTCCTTCATCAGAATATCCATATCTTCTCTTTCAGGATGGAGAATGCCGTGAGAATCCACGGCGGTGATGTTCCCGATATCGAATCCTGCAGCTTCAAAAAGCTTTATCGTCGCAATGTTAGCTGCTCCTGATCCAACTACTACTATCTTGGTGTCCCTCTCTTTTCTCCCAGTTATCTTGAGGGAATTGAGAAGCCCTGCAAGTGTGGCCCCCGCCGTTCCAAGCTGATCGTCGTGCCATACCGGTATGTTCATCTCATTTCTCAGTGTCTCTAGTAGATAGAAACACTTCGGAGACTCGATGTCTTCAAGATTTATTCCTCCGAAGGCAGGTTCGATAGCCTTAACGATGTTTACCATCTGTTCTTTTTCGTGAACGTTGATCGGAATAGGGATTGCATCAACCCCCCCTAGGTACTTGAAAATGAGTCCCTTTCCTTCCATGACTGGAAGAGAAGCTTCCGGGCCAACATTTCCCAGTCCAAGCACTCTTGTCCCGTCAGTCACGATCGCTACAGTATTCCATCTCCATGTCATATCAAATGATAGGTCCTTGTCTTTAGCGATCTCCAGAGATACAGCTGCCACTCCCGGTGTGTACCAGACTGAAAAGTCACTGAGATTCCTAACTGGAACCTTAAGCATCGTCTGAATCTTCCCTAAATATTCCTTGGAGTACTTGATGGCAAGATCGGAAAAATTCTTGCCACTGCTTTCCCCCTCATTTC
>JAKATW010000111.1 GCA_021827945.1 Thermoplasmata archaeon | reverse complement strand
CAGGAACGTATTCTCTGAGGACGGTGTAAAGATTGTTAGAATAGTAGTCTGTTTCTGCAACTGGATTCTCCTCAAGTGAGAAACCTCGACCGATTCCTTCACTGTAGGATATCCAGAAAGTTTTGGATTTTGGGTCTGGCCTCAAATCTATCGACGGTCCGGGCAGAATGGTGAATGGAAAGATTTCCTCCTCTCCTGTGACGTTCTTGGTAATCATCTTTGTAATCCCTTCTCCCTGTACCTGGAAAACCTGCACCTTCTTAGGTTGGGTAAACGAATCTATGCCGAGGGGGGCCAAGAGATCGTTTGTCCAAACATCCGTGGCAAGGAGAAAATGGTCCGCAAAGATCTCGGCGTTGTCCGTCGCTATTGATTCTATCACCTTTTCCTGCCAAATGAATGGTTCTCCCGGGAAATTCAATTTTGAACGAGGTGAAAGATTCAGTCTCTTTACCCTAGTGTTGAACATGAACTCAACTCCCATGCTCTCAAGTTCCTTAACATAATAGGAGGCCAGCAGGTCGGGTTCCATTATACCGCAGTTCTTACCGACGAAACCTCCGTCAATGTTCTTCAAATTCATAATCCTGGCTGCATCCTGATCGGGATTCGTTTGTATTCCTAGCCCGGAGATTTCATCCTTTCCTATGATCCTGGAATCAACCTTTTTGAGTAGATTTCGAACTGTAGGTGAATTCAATTTACTCTCTTCCATCAGGAAGAGGTACCCGTTGAAATGCATTCCCAGGTTGAATCCATTCTTCTGAGTATCCCTGTAAAAGGAAATGGAAGACGATGCCAGTTTGTAATTAGTCTCTGAAGAAAATACGTCCCTGAAAGCAGCATCACTCTTAGCCGTGTTCCCCTGGGCATACGTGCTCCATTTGTCAACGATGCATATGTTTAGATCTGGATTGTCTGCCTTGATGTGATAAGCTGAAGAGAGCCCGGAAATTCCGGCTCCAACGATTAGGAGATCGTACTTTTTCATTCAAGGTAGAATTGCACGCGGTTATTTAAGCGTCAACCAATCCCCATCACAATCTACATAACAGCAGGATCATACAAGGTTCATTTTCTTTAAAATGTAATATCCCGAAACTATGTCCTCAAGACCTATACCCATTGTCTTGAATATGGTCCTCTTGAAACCCCTGAATTTGTTAATCTGACCCACAACATCTTTGAATTCGACAGGTTTCCCTCCACCATTTACAAAATCTGATATCTCTGAAGACTCCCTGAATGCCTGTTCAAGATGTTCTACAGCCACCAGGTCACCGCTTCTGATCACCTGGTCTGAAACTTCTCTTCTATTGAGGATGTTTGCCCCTGCAATATTCAGATGGAAGCTATCAAGGAAGGATAAATCTCTGATCACGGGTTCCTGAGATGAAGTGATACTGGAGATTAAGTCAGCTCCTTTTAGTGCCCTATTTATATCATCATGATACTCTATATCTCTCCCAAACTTTTTGCTCATTCTTTCTACGAATTCTCTTCCGTGACTTGCTGTTCGAGAAAACACTCTGACTTCTTGGGGTCCTGTTACACTCAGAATTCCCTCTAGTTGCGTTTCGGCCTGAAATCCGGTACCAACTAGCGTAAAAACGGAACAGTCCTGGTGAAGTATAGAGGTTGCCAATGCGGTAACAGCTCCAGTTCTAACCTGACCCATCCGGTTTGCTTCTATGACTGCAATGAGTTCCGCGGAGGCAGAATCGAATAACAGAACCACGAATCTGGCTCCCTCCCGTGTAGCAATATAAGTCTTCATTCCCGCAATGTGATACTTGTCCATGAATGCAGGCATTGTGCTTAGGACAGAAGTCTCTGAAAATGTGCGCTGACGCGGGTCGGCCCCTGCTTTGCCTCTGTAGTACTCTTCAAAGGCATCCTTCATAGCCTCTATCGCAGTTTTCATATCGAAGTTTTCTTCGACCTCTCTTTCTGTTATAAGGTTCATGTCGAATCTTTAACTCTAATTCCTAAAAACCTTTTTTCCCATAATCTGGTATATTTACCCTTGGACTTTTGAGAAACTCTTCAATCGACTGGCTATTTTTTCCAATGTAATTTTCAGTTCAGGGAAGCGGTGATCGAACCTGTCGTACCACTATAATTGATTACAACCTTGAAATCTGAAATTACGACTTGTTTTCCATCGGAATGGAACAAGATGTATATCATAGCCCCCGATTCGATGGATGTCGCCCCATTTATTGGAACCGCACCATTGGAAGTCCAGACATCACCACTACTGGTGAAGGTATTCATGTACAGGACCGATCCATCTGGATTGGTTATAGTAACATTTTGGACCGTCCAACCCACTCCCGTTGCAGTAGAATTCAGTATTTGAAGGTGAAAATAGGATGGATTTTTGAGAGAGGTTGGAGATGCAAGTGTTAACATGAGCGTGGTCGAGTTCGAATTGGAGGACTCTTCGGTCAGACTACCGATTAGGGGACCAGGACTGGGAACATAATAGGAGACCAAAAGGTAAACGGCTGCTGCTAAAACGACGGTAACTGCGACCATCAGAATCGTTGCAATTACGGGAGATACTGCTTCGTCTTTTTCCAAACGAAGCGGCCATGTCTTTTTATGAACTCTCCTAACGACCTCCTTCATCTCTTATCCTCTGGCGCACCTAAAGCGAAAAGAAATGCTTAAAAGAGATATATATTTTGAGGTTGGCAAGCATTGTGTAGAATTTAAAAAAAGACGGATAATATTGAGTGCTGTGTTAATTGGACTTGACCAAGAATTGAGGTCACTCTATCAAGCATCTCAACTTTTGTACACGTAATATCAGAGTCCGGTGTACATTTCAAGTCCGGGTTAGAAGTATCTTGCATTAGAACAGTATTTATTTTTCTCTTCTCATCCAATTAAACTAAATCAACTACCTCAAATTTTTGTTTCCTACCGCCACAGACCACTTTGGAAAATTCCCACCTAGAAGGAGTTTAATACCATTATCCATGTTTGGTCTAAAAATCAGCAAAATGAATTCGATTCGTCAGGCCGCATTATTATTGTTCTAGAAGAAACATTTAGACGTTTCAGGAATTGAATCGTCTAACATGTACCAACAACCCACACACTTAAATATTGAAACCAAGGATCAGCACGGACCGTACTTAGATTTGTGACAGATTGAAAACCGGTAAATACATTGCTTGGTCGAGTTGTATAATGGTCATTGCCATATAATCGAACAACAAACATCTTTGATAGTAAATGGGGAGAGCTTTCTTGAGGCTTCCCCATTTCTGGCCCCTCCGCGTGATAGATGAGTGTACAGTATTTCGGTACTGTATGCGTATTAGGTGAACTTTACCTTTTCCATTCTACGATTCTCTATGTACAGGCATTTAATTAATACTACCAGAAAGTTAGAAATGTTTTCTAACTACCTGCTAGTATAAAAATAGGCCTTCAGTCTAACTTTTTGAGTGACGTCAGATGTTTGAAATATTTGTGCTAGTGGTCGGTGTTGCCTTGAGTATCTATTATACATTGATTAATCCACTTCTAAGCGGTGGAGTTTCACAGGGCGGGGGATAGATGTTTAATCTCATTCTCCCAATTACTAACTTTGATGTCTCCAAGTGGTTGAAAATCAATGGCTTATAGGAAGGAGGAAGGAATTTGCCCAGTCTGCAAGGCCAATTCTATTATTACTAGAAAGTGGGTCCTGAATGAGTACGGGAAAAAATACAGCTACACGATATACCATCACGAAGGTTCTGTCCATTACGTAAATCAGTCAACATCCATATCCGGGAGATTTAAGAAGGGCGAAATGAAGAATCTCCTGGTTGAGGCAATCAATTCAGAGAATTTCAAGGAAGGACTATTTCGGGCTGAAGACGCTAAAAGAGCCCTGATTAAACAATTTCCGAATATAACCATAGATTCTGTCAGAGACAACCTTTACAGGCTGACTAAAGCAGGAATGTTAGAGATCATCCGAAGAGGAAGACAGCTGTTTTTCATCAATACAATCTACAAAGAGAGATTGAGCTTTATCGATGATTCCATAAAGTTCGTTTTGAAAGACGTAGATGGCAATTCTATGTTCAGATCGCACATTTCAACTTCTGTGATAAGAAACGATAAGAGCTGGCCACTTTATTATCTACCATACAAGATATTCGGAGACTCCGAGACTGACTTTAAGGACTTACAATTTAAAGCATATGACATCTCCAACAAGCAAGCGCTGAAAACATTGGTGATAGAAGACAAACCCAACGAAAAGAGACTCCTGATCAGACTGACAAACCCGCTATTCCCCGAAGAGAGTATTAAGGTCAGGTTTGAGTACAACTGGGAGGAGCCTAAACAGACCTTTTTCTTCACTGCTGCTACTCAGATGAACAGCTTTGATTTTACCCTGATGGGCGACAGTCCGATGAAAGTACAAGCGACACAGAGTATTTCGACCTTGAACGAAATTAGAGATCTATCAGATTCAATGGTCAGAGAGAAGAATAGAAAGTGGAAGTATGTGTACTCAGTGAAAACGAAATCTATCAATGCTTTCTCTGTCATCCAGTTATGGTGGAAAACGGCCTGAAATGTCCTGCTCGGTAAACCTGCAAAGGTTGAATATATTGATCTAAATTCACTCGATAGAATGCCCCGTAGTTCTGTTTACGCAATCTGCAAGGTATGTGGAGCCAGGGCAGTTGTAAAGAAGTATTCTTCCAAGGGATCTAATGCCAAGCAGTATTACTATGAGAGATACACGCACAGAAATGGAGTTGTCCATTACTTCCGCACTGGGAAAAGGGTCCCAAGGACAGATTTGAATGAAGCGTTCGAACAGATGATAGAGACAAAGATGAAGAGTCGCAGCTACAGATATAGGGACGTCAAGGCAATGTTTGAATCTGTCTATGGTGCTTCTGTCAGCAACACGACAATTTCAAGAAGCCTGGAAAAGGCTGTTAAGAAGAATCTGCTTGAAAAAAAGATAGAAAAGAATGTGACATACTACAAGAGAGTCGAGCTCTCTGAAATGGCAAGGGATATGAAGATAGACGAAGCATCCCTGACCCTCCTTGTATCAGGAAACAGATCATTTATCACTCTATTTCTATACCTAAAAAATCATACTGAAAAGTCTCTGAAAGCAATTCCGATAATATTGCCGTCTGGAAGTTCCATTTTGATAGAGGACCTTAATCTAACTGCGTCGGATCAGGATGGAAGAATAGAATGCGACAACCTGAATACAGCGTATGTGTATCCAGGTCAGATCGGTTTCTCACTGAGATTTAATAGATCTATAAGACCGACAGGAAAGAATCTGGTATTACTACAAGGGAATTTTGACATTAAAGAGGATTCCATTAAATTCTCACTTCCTCTAAACACTGAATTCCTGAGGGTAGGTTTTAACTCACCCCTGATAAAAGAAGTGTATATCCGGAAACGACTACTTGACGGATTTAAGGAGACCAACCCTGAGAGCATTAAAAAAGGGACTCTGGAGGGCGGGAATTCATATACTGAAGTAGAATTCTACCACTCACTCAAGGGAGAGACCATAGTAGTTTCATGGTGACAAGCATTTATCAAAGAATATGGACAGAAACATTTCACCGAAGAATGTATGAAGATTTTAAAAATGTACCAAATAGTTAATGTATTAGTTTTAGAAGTCTATCTGTAAATGACGCTCACTATGGGGCTGAAAAAAGAATGATTGCCTGGAACAGTTTACTTGATTTCATCCTGACGTTTGTCGCGGGGCTACTGTTCGGTCTTTCCATTAAGAAAGGGGGACTGGCATTTCTACTGGCAATTATAGGATTCGTAATTGCCGGATACGTTGGACTTACTTTTGTCCCTAAGATCTCTCTGACCTACGAGATCAACAAGTTTGTTTCCCTCGCTATTGCGTACATAAAGGATTTCCAAATTGGAACTATCGCAGTTTCTCTGACTGTGGTGCTTTTCTTGATAGGATTGGCAATAGGACTGTGGAAGGGATAGGTCGACCTGTCTCCTGAAATGCACCGCTGCGTTGATTTTTTGTGTTTTTCTAATCCAACTTTTATGATTTCTACTTGCTCCTTCGGTTGTTGAGCCATAAAGATTCATAAGCACGGAATTTATCTATTTCAACTTGAAAGAAGTGAAGAGAGAGGAAGCGGTTTCGGAGGTTATCGGAACGATACTGGTACTAGCGATAACGGTCGTGCTATTTGCGGCTGTGTTTTTCTATGTGCAACAGTTTCCGCTTGCCAGTCCTTCTGAACAGATCACAGTCTATCCTGAAATTTCTTATAACCCCGAGTCACATGTGCTCTTTGAGAATCTTTCTGTTAAGGCGGGAAGCATTATCCTTAGAAGCGAAACCTACCTTATAGTCATCATAAACAATGTAGAGCACACAAATCAGCTGACTAACATCACAATTTTGAGCCCGTATGGGAATACATCACGATATCTTGAACCAGGGGATTCTATTCAGTGGAACAGTACATCGATAGGAGTCGATGTCACTGACAATTCCACAGTGACCTCAATCCTGTTCTATAAACCATCCAGCCAGGTCCTGTGGCAATCAAAGAACAACTTATCGAGTCAACAATCCATTTCAGCTTTCTATGTAACGCCGTCCCCGATCATTGCAAACAAGTCTTATATGATAGTGATACAGGTAAACACTTTCGATCCAAACGGTACCGAGGTTTATCTCAACCTGACATCGTTGTACGGGACGGAATTCAACACTTCAATGTCTCTTTACAGGACATCAGGAAACAGTGCAATCTTCTATTACTACGGAAATTCTCCTCATTCCCTTCCTGCAAATTGCTTTGCATATGTCACAGTAATAACTGGAGGAACCACTCTGAAATCTAAATTGAACCTGTCATAACTGATATTCATTTGAGAGCCTCTGGAAGGTTGACCTTGTTATCCTCTCTTCGTGATATTTTGCGTCCTTTGCGTTCATATAAATATAGGATAGCAGCTAATTCGTAGAATACGAATGAAACTTGCCATCTGACAAACATCTATATAATCCAATGAAATTATAAACGGTGATAGCCGAGCTTGTAGTTCTTGGGATTATCGGAACTGTTTATGTTCTCGGTGTATTTGCTTTATCGATCCTGACCTTCTCAAACATCATGAGGAGACAGTTCTTGAAAGCGTCAGCTCTATTCTTTGTATTCTCCCTCATCTCCATGATATTTGTCGTCCTTCTGGGCTATGACAATTTATTCTTCCTGCCTTTGGTCACAACTGAGTTCTTGCTGATGATTACTCTCTTCTATAGCTACCTGAAGTCGAATGTCTATTTTCTGTCAGTCTTGTTCTTGTCCTCAACTCCTCTGTCAGGCATAGCGGCGAGGTTGGTCCCCTACTTCGAAGACATCGTTGTCATTCTAGCAATCTACTTCTCCCTCTACATAACCGGATCAATTCTACAGGCTAAATCTCAAGAAAGTAAGGGCAGTACGGTCGTAATGGGATCATTCATTCTGATGGATATATCGCTCGTCCTCGAGGCTTTTTACATACTGAAATTTAATAGTTCATTCATGGAGATCGGAGTGTCCCTGTTCGTTCTATCTATTATTCTGTTCTTGCTTCCTTTTCTGATAGGAGGACTGTCAAAGAATGCCTAACGGGGAATCTCAACGGATGAGGAAGAACAGAAACGAGGTTCAGATAATATTCGAGTTCATGGAAGAGATATATGACGGTAACTCGCAAACCTCATCCCTGTTGAGAAGAGTAAACATCCCATATAACAAATATCAAGAACTGCTTCAGCAGCTGATAGGTAGAGGAATGGTGAAAGTTACAACTGACGGAAACAAGAACACTATTGAACTGACAGAGAAGGGCAAGGAATTTCTGGAGCAATACAAGAAGTTCAGCAAGATGATGGAAAAGAGCTACGGCCTCACCCTCTAGGTACTGGAGTTCCCTGAAGGGACTTGTTTCATTTCTGTAGGCAAAAGTATTTCATGAGTCGGGTTATATAGTTCTCGATTATCATGGAGAGCGAAGAGAGAATTGTGGAAAATGCAACGGGACCTGTTGTGACAGCGATGGTTCATCTTAAGGCAGATACGACGAAGATAGAGACCATCAGCGCAAGTCTTTCGGAACTCAATTTTATTGAAGACATATACCTTGTCACAGGGAATTGGGATATGATCCTGAAGGTAAGATTTCCAGACGTAGTCCAGATGAGAAATTTCTTGGTGAAAGATCTCAGAAAAGTCGACGGGATCAAGGATTCTTACACTTCCATGGTTATAAACATTTTCAAGGACAGGGGGGTAAAGTTCCAGTGAGTGATATCTATGGACGAAATGACACAAATATTAATGGATACAACAAAAATGCTCGATGACCTGATTTCCGACTATTCGATACCCAGAAACATTAGAAAGAACATTCAGAACGCGAAAATTAAACTGACCCAGAACAAGGGAAGCTTAGACGTTAGGGCAGCTAGTTCAATATCGACCCTGGACGAGATAGTGAACGATCCCAACACGCCGGGGCATGGAAGAACCCTAATCTACACGATAATGGGTAAACTGGAGATACTCCAGAAGAAGGCATCTACAGTTCACTGATCCATCTCCCACTTTTTCTTGGCGACCTTCCTGACGTGTTCTATGACCAATTCCAGAGGAGTTCCTGGACCGAAGTTACCTGTGATTCCCTGTTTCTCCAACTTCGCTCTGTCGGCGGGGGGTATGATTCCACCACCCACCACCTGGATATCGCTTGCTCCAAGTTTCTTTAGCCACTTCTTGACTTCGGGGAATGCGCTCAGGTGAGCGCTGTTGTGCAGACTCAATGCGACTACGTCCACGTCCTCATCGACGGCTATCCTTGCCACGTTTTCCGGAGTAGGTAACAGTCCGGCATATAGCACTTCCATTCCTGCGTCTCTGAATGCCTTCGCCAGAACCAGAACCCCCCGATCGTGACCATCAAGTGCTGGTTTAGCGACAAGTATCCTTATCCTTCTCTTCATATAATCGTCGGTTCTTTCCATCCACCAAACACCTCCCTGCCAACGTTTGTGATCTCTTCCAGTGTAGCATAACACTTTACTGCCTCGATAATCGTTTCCATAGAATTATCATCATTGCTGTAGACTTCCCTCAATCTTTCAAGACTCTTCTGAACTCTGCTGTTGCTTCTCCTGAGCTTCACTTCATCCAACCGTTTTCTTTGCACTCTCTCTGCATTCAGATCAATCTTGAGTACATTAATCGGTTGCTCGTTCTCCTTGGTAAAGGCATTTACCCCTACGATCTTCATTTCCCCGCTCTCCACTCTCCTCTGGTGAGCGTAGGCTGTAGCTGCGATCTCCCTCTGGAGGTATCCATTCTTGATAGCACTGACGACTCCACCCATTCCGTTGATGGTCTTGAAGTACTTATATGCCTCTTCCTCCATTTTATCGGTGAGGCTCTCTATGTAGTAGGAACCTCCGAGTGGGTCTATGACATCTGGAATACCTGTCTCATACGCTAGTATCTGCTGGGTCCTAAGTGCAACTTCAACCGCCTGTTCTGATGGTAGCGCCCATGCTTCGTCGTAAGAATTCGTGTGAAGGCTCTGAGTTCCTCCGAGAACTGCTGCCATTGCCTCTATTGAAGTCCTGACAATGTTGTTGAGGGGTTGTTGCCAGGTAAGAGAATACCCCGATGTCTGGGTATGGAACCTGAGCTTCATCGATCTTTCATTCTTTGCCCCGTAAGTCTCCCTCATTTCCCTGGCCCAAATCCTCCTGGCTGCACGGAATTTTGCAATCTCCTCGAAGAAGTTGATTGAACTGTTGAAGAAGAAGCTGAGTCTGGGAGCGAACGAATCCACATCAAGGCCGTTCTGCACCCCCATCTTCACGTACTCGAAACCATCTGCAAGAGTAAAAGCGAGCTCCTGGACTGCGGAAGCACCTGCCTCTCTTATATGATAACCCGAGATCGAGATGTAGTTCCACTTTGGCATGTTATTGGTGCAGTACACCATCATGTCTCGAATTATCCTCATGTGGGCTTCGGGAGGATAGATCCACTCCTTCTGTGCTATGTATTCCTTCAATATGTCCGCCTGAACTGTCCCCGCGAGTTCTCTCTTCGATACCCCCCCTTTCTCACCGACCACCGCATACATTGCAGTCAGAATGTTGGCTGGAGCGTTTATCGTCATTGAAGTAGAGACCTTGTCTAGCGGGATTCCCTTGAGGATTATCTCCATATCTTTTAAGGAGGAAACGTTGACGCCACACTTGCCAACTTCCCCATGCGCTCTTTCCGAGTTCGCATCAAGCCCGTAGAGTGTCGGCATATCGAATGCTACGCTTAGTCCAGTCTCTCCGTGAGAGAGGAGTAATTTGAGTCTTCCATTGGTGTCTTCAGGAGTTCCGAAGCCGGAGAACATTCTCATGGTCCAGAGTTTGCCCCTGTACATGTCCTTATGAATTCCCCTTGTGTAAGGGTACTCACCTGGATTGGCAAGATCGGAAGCATAGTCCCCCTTGAAATCTCCAGGCGAATAGTAGTCCTTCAACCGGATACCAGAGCTGTTCGTTCTCTCTCCAGAATCTTTGATTTCCATCTGGGGTCTGTATGCCTTCTTTGTTCTGTATTTATCGGGCATCTACTACCTTATCAGTATTCAATAAAAAATTCTTTCCTTGTTGGCCCCTTCATTCAATCGGCACTTCTTATTTTCCATAACAGTTAACTATTCTCCTTTAATCAGAAAGAGATGAGCTCAAAAATCAGCATTGAAGGAAAGGAATTCAATTACTTCCCTCTGAAGGACCTGGAAGCAAAAGGATACAACGTCTCCAATCTGCCTTATTCTACCAAGATTCTCCTTGAGAATCTTATGAGAAAAATGGACGGTAAGGGCGTAAGGGAGGAACACCTCATGAAGGTACTGGAAAGGAAAAGAGAGGAAATACCGTTTTTCCCTTCAAGGGTCATACTCCAGGATTACACCGGAGTCCCCCTGATCGTCGATCTCATTGCGATGAGGAATGCAGCGCATAAAATGGGCAAAGATCCTCAGAAGATCAACCCGGTCATACCAGTCCAGCTTGTCGCGGACCACTCAGTGCAGGTGGATAAGTTCGGCACCAACTATGCCATATTGCAAAACCTTTCACTGGAGTACCAGAGGAACGGAGAAAGATATGCAGCACTTAAATGGGCACAGAACAACTTCAGAAACCTCAAGGTTGTTCCACCCGGAAACGGAATCGTTCATCAGGTAAACATCGAGTTCTTGTCTGAGGTCGTGACTGAAAGAGAAGGGACGTTGCTCCCGGATACCCTGATAGGGACGGATTCGCATACGACTATGGTCAACGGCATCTCAGTGCTCGGATGGGGGGTCGGCGGCTTGGAGGCTGAAGCAGTAATGGTGGGAGAACCTTCATACATAATAGTGCCTGAGGTCGTCGGAGTTAAGCTCAAGGGTCAACCAAGGGAAGGGATAACTGCCACCGACATTGTCCTGTCCATCACTGAATTCCTGAGGAAATCAAACGTGGTTGGTAAATTCGTAGAGTTTTACGGTGACGGGATCAGGTTCCTGTCTACTCAGGATAAGACGACCATTTCTAACATGTCCCCTGAGTATGGTGCCACAGTAGGTTATTTCCCATACTCAAGGAATACCTCAAAGTATCTTTCGCTTACGGGCAGGAGTGAGGAACATATCAAGGTCGTAGAGGGTTATCTCAGGGAACAGGGTCTGTACTATGATGGAAAGAAGAAGTTGTACGACCAATATCTTGAGTTTGATCTTTCGGGCGTAGTGCCAACAATCGCCGGTCCAGCAAATCCAGAGGACAAGATACCACTGTCTAATGTCCAGGTCGTCAAGAAGATAATAGGGGACAGCTTAACAAGGAATTTGAACGTTGAGGAACAAAGAAGTTTTGATATCAAGGTAGGTGGGCGGGAAACCAAGCTACGGGACGGAAGTGTGGTTATAGCTGCAATTACGAGCTGTACCAACACTTCAAATCCAGACGTACTGATCGGAGCAGGCCTGGTAGCGAAAAAGGCAGTAGAGTTGGGTCTGACCAGAAAACTGTTTGTCAAGACTAGCTTTGCGCCAGGCAGTCCGGTCGTACAGGAATACCTAGCCAAGGCGAACCTGCAACCCTATCTCGATGCCCTTGGATTCCATATTGTAGGATATGGATGCACGACATGTATCGGAAATTCTGGCCCTCTGATTCCAGAAGTGGAAGAAGCGATCAGGAAGGACAGGATATACACTACCGCAGTTCTAAGCGGAAACAGGAACTTCGAAGGCAGGATAAACCCTGCAGTCACGGGAGCATTCCTGGCTTCACCAATGCTCGTGGTGGCATATTCAATAGCGGGACGGATAGACATTGACTTCTCTAACGAGCCTCTCGCCATAGACCCGAATGGAAACCCGGTTTTCCTGAAGGATATCTGGCCGGAAGATGCCCTCATAAAGCAGTACGAGGACGAATTCCTGAGCAAGAAGCACTACAGGGAGAGAAAGGAGAAAATATTCGAGGGAGTGGAGGAATGGAGGAAGTTGGAGATTCCGACGGGGACTGAATACACTTTCGATTCCAGGTCCACTTACGTGAAGGAACCTCCGTGGTTCGACACTTCAACTGCACTGGTACCGGTAGAGAATGCCAGGATACTGGCTATATTCGGAGACAGGGTCACCACTGACCACATATCCCCGGCGGGAAGTATAGTCACAGATATGGAGAAGTACAGGAGGATCTGGGACGAATTAAAGAGAGGCGATAGGGGTTCAATAAACGGGGTAGATTCACCTGCTGCAAGATACCTGATGGAGAGTGGAGTTGGTCCCGACGACTTCAACTCCTTTGGCGCAAGACGCGGAAACCACGAGGTGATGATGAGAGGAGGTTTCTCGAACCCAAAGATTAGGAACAAGATGATAGAAACTGCCGGGGGTTTCACTATCCACTACCCGGACGGACAGAAGATGTCGTTCTTTGATGCCGCAATGCTGTACAAAAAAGAGAACACTCCACTCGTCATCTTTGCAGGAAAGATGTACGGCGCAGGAAGCAGCAGGGACTGGGCTGCGAAAGCCACTTATCTCCTGAACGTAAAGGCTGTCATTGCCGAGAGCTTTGAGAGGATTCATCGCTCGAATCTCACCAATATGGGCGTGGTTCCAATAGAGGCAGATACCTCTGCCCTGAACCTCAAGGGAAACGAAACAGTATCAATCGATTTAAGCAACGTGAGGGAGGGTCAGACAGTTATCATTAGAATAAAGGGAGAGGGCGAGCGAACTATAGAGGGGAAGGTCAGGCTGGATACAGAGGCAGAGATAGAGTACTGTAAGAGCGGCAATATTCTGAACTATACCTTGAAAAAAATGTAAGAGATATCTATTTTTTCTTATTCTTTCTCCTCCGCAGTATCAGTGTCGAGAACACTATCACGATCACTACTGCGACAATGAGTACGATGTACGTGAGCCCTGTAGTTGAAGACAGGTGTTGAATTGTGGTTTCCTGAACGGATACGTTGAAGTTGTGAGTCACCAGGAACTGGTTAGAAGAGTTGTTCATCATATACGTAAGGACCAGTTGAGATGGATAGGTCCCGGGAGTGGCTGCTGACTCCACATCCATGACAAAAGTGACTGTTATTGCCTGTCCTGGCACCAACTGTGCAAAAGTTATGTTGTTTGCTGTCAGGCTACCAAGAGGATTTGAGGATGGTACATCGATATAGAAAATATCTGGTGTGAGTATGTGAAAGTCAAGGTTTACAAGCGTGACGTTGCCAGTGTTTCTGGCTGTGAAGACAAACAGATTTGCGTTCGTTCCAGAATTGACGGCAATTTGACTAGAGTTTAACCCAACTGATCCCTTATCGAGTATGTTTTCCATCAGAGAGAAAGTCTTGTCATTCACGTGCAGGTGCAGTTCAGTGGGTCCAATTGAACTAGTTGCATTCAGGAGGAACGTTAGATTCAGGAGTTGACCGGAAGCCAACCCTGGTAGATGATACGCGGAGGTGGATACTCCGAATGCATTGGAGGTGAGACTTATGTTCAAAGGAGGTGATATAGAATTTCCTCCATTTATCAGCTCGACCCTTAGCACAATGAACTGCTCGTCCTGATAGATGTAGGGAGGAGTCGTGAAGTAATTTATCATCGATACATTTGAGTAACCGGGTAATACAATCTGAAATTCGATGATATGCGAGGTGCCATTGTAATTTAGCGTGATATTTTGATCAAATGTTGTAGCGTTTCCAGAAATATTCACCAGGAAAGTCACGGGGACTGATGTGAAGGCAGGCAACGCTGAGACAATAGTCTTCTGGGTCACACCGCTGAGCGGAGTGGTTGGGGTATAAGAGACTGTCAGGTTTGTCACTGCGACCGAAGAATCTTCTTCCAGGTAGAACTGGAGAGGTATGTTCTTCATCCCCTGTGCTGCGACGACTGATCCTGTGCTGAAAGCAGCTGCAGCCCCAACAACGTAAGGAAAGGACGCTAATCTGACTGAAAATTGTTCGGAGTGAACTACTCCGTATACGACGACATCAATAGTCTGATTTGTCACCAGTCTAGCAGGCCCAGTGCTGATGGTAAAGGTGACTGGGATTGTAGTATAGGCTGGAAACGCTGCCACTACCTGGCTTTGCAACGCTCCGGTAAATGGCGATTGAGGCATGTAGCTGACAGTTACATTTGTGGCCGCCGAGTTTCCGTTGTTCACAAGGTAGATGGTAACTGGAATGTTCGATTCGTAAGATGTCGCAGAGATAGGACTGCCTGGAACTCCGAAATAGGCTTGCTGTGGTAAAATGTCTACCGTTCCTAGGAGCTCAATCTGACCGCTGACGTTTCCCGTCACTGTACTGTTTCCCGACAGGTAGCTATAATCCAAGCTCATCTGATATATACCGGTAGGAGCATCTGCACTAATGTTTGTAAGCTGATAGATTGTGTATCTATCACCAGCCTTTGTTATCGGAAAAGTATAGTAATCCCTCACGTTCTTGTCGGGTCCCTGAACGTAGCTATATGTGAAATATCCCTTCCCCTGGGAGGTGAAGTTAAATGACACGTTTAAATCGACGAGGGATACCTCTGAGACGAACGTAGCTACAAGTGGAACGTACGAGTAACCCGGTACAGCGAGCGCCGTGCTATTCTCTGAATACCAGGACATTCCCGTTATGGCTATCGGTACTGATGCACCGGAACTGATGGGCAAGCTAGACATAAGCAAAACTGCAATTCCTAAAAAGATCAGCAATTTCTTCATTTATACCACCTCATTTGATTCATTTACTATCACCTTCTTCATTGACAGCGTGAAGATTAGTGAAATTAGAAGCGTTATGAAACCAATTATGTATATCCAGTTGAACGCCTGCTGTGATGGAAAGTCGGTAAACACAGGAGTGAATGGTATTGCACCGAGCGAGACTGGGAAATATGAGACGAGGGCAGGAGATACAAACTGCGTTTCTATGGAGCCCGAGATTGCGGGAGAGATGCTGGACCCGATGTTCCTGAAGACGGTATTCATTCCGGTCGCCATACCAGCCGAGTCTTTTGGAGTCGAGATTATGATCATGTTGATCATGCCGACAAAGACAAATGAAGTGCCCCCTCCTATGAAGGCTGCGTCTTCCGTGATTGCGAGAGGATCACCCCTGTTTATGTACAGCAATAGGAATGCCATCAGCATGATAATAGTTCCAATCAAAATGGCAAGCTTGGGACCTTTCCTCCTGACGACTAACGCTCCCAGGGGCGCGAGTGCGACACCCATGATTGCCCCGGGTACCACAGTAAGACCTGCTGTGAAAACATCTTTTCCAAATCCTAGAGGTATGGGGTCCTCAAGGATAGTTGGGATGGTATAGAACAGGTAGAACATCCCTCCTGATACCAAGAGACCGGCAAAATTGGCAAGGAAGATGTTTCTCACGCTCAGGAGTTTCAGACTTATGAATGGATCGTCCAGTACCCTCTCATACAGATAGAACATTATGAATGATATCAGAGAAAGCAGACCGACAGATAGCGAGATACTTGAACCCCAACCCCAGTACTCGCCCTGGGAAAGAAGCAAGAGTAGGGAGATTATCCCGACGACCAGTAGAAATATACCACCGACATCTACCCGCTGTTTTTTCCTGAACGGGCTCTCCTCTAGCACAAGAGCAGACGCGATCAGCAATCCGAATGAAACAGGAATCGCGGAATGATAGGCCCATTCCCAGTCAAAGTTCTGAGTTATCCACGCTCCAATGACCAAACCAATCGATGCACCAACCGTGAATGTTGCTGAAATTATCCCCTGAGCAAGCGGGAGTTCCCTCTGCGGTAGTTCGTCATTCAAGAGGGCAAACGCAACCGGAAACATGCCCATTCCGAGCCCCTGAATAGTTCTCACTAAGATGAATTCTGAAAGAGTTGAGGCAAAGCCACCAAAAGAGATTGCAACGGAATATACAACTGCAAGAGAAACGAAGATTTTCTTCTTCCCTATTATATCCGCAAGTTTACCGAATATAGCGGCCGATACGGTTCCAGAAATAAGGTATGATGTTAGAACCCAGGAGAGAGAACTGTAAGAAGCATCAAAGAATTTTGAGAGAACTGGGAGTGCTGGAACTACCATCGTCTCTACATAGGTTATGAGTGTGCCCATCAGTGCCATTATGATTATCGTTGACTTTGCTCGCCTACTGAACGCCATTCCTGACCTCCGCGATCAGATTCTTTAGCTTGACTTTAGTTTCATCAATGAGTGCATAGTCCTCCCTAAGGGCCATGTTGAAGATCACAGAAATCAATTCTACCAACTCATCTCCTAGCATTTCGTAAGTCATCTGAAGTCGCTTGACGAAATCAGGAGAGAGCAAAAGCTCCCTCTTCCTTGTCTCAGTAATAAGGATCTCCTGCCTCATGAATGCCCTGAGAAAACCCTTCCTAATTTCTCCGCTCAGACTCTTAAGCTTTCCAACGTGTTTCTTGCCCCTCTCTGTCAGGGAATAATACCTTATCCTTCCAGCTGTCTCCTTAGATACGTACCCTTCTTCCTCAAGTTTACGCATTATTGGAAGAAGAGTGCCGCTTGATTTCTTCCGACCATCCGTTGCTAGTATCTTTGAAAGCTCGTAAAGGCTTCTCTTACCCCTTGAAAGGGTGAAGAGTATCGCTACCCGGTTGGTGGAAGCCATATGTCGAAATCGACAGTAAGACTTGATATAAAACTCTTACAGGTACCATATTTCAGCCTTTTCCGGACCTTGTCACTCTTGTTAGTCTCAAAAGGATTAGCTAACATGCGCGCATCATTCATAAATGGCCGTATCGCTTGGGAACGGCGTTTCATTCAGTGTTGCTGGCGGATATCAATTCGAAATCATAATTGCGGTAATCATTATACTTGGCATTTTCCGTGGGATAGCAGGGAGGAAGTACACCCCATTTCGGGTACTGAGAACTCCGTTCATTTATATGGTTTTCACGTTATTAGCCGTATTTCTCACTTCGATTCCAAACACTTACGCACAGCTGATGATAATTCTTCTTCCAGTTGGTATCCCGCTCGGATTGCGATTTGGGATGGATGTAAAGTTTTTCACAAAGAATGGTCTGCTCTACTACAGGCGGTCACGTTCCATACTCCTCATCTGGGCTGCTGCCCTTATCTCTAGAGTTTCCTTGGAGCTTTTTTCCTTCAAATCGCTGTTGGCCATCATTGTATTCAATGCGATTCTCTCTTTTATAACTGGAATGCTCTTAGGAGAAGCTGTACACATTCTTAAGACTAAAAAAGAAGCTTATATTCAGTCAGAGACTGCTCCAACTGACTCGACTGGTAGGGTGTGAATTCATTTCAGTCTGTAGAAATCTCTGTAGAAGGACATTGATCTTTCCACTTTCTCCTCTTCGACTCCTTCCTGTATGAGCATGGATACTCTCTTTGGGACCGAATCAGCAGGCAGGACAAAGTTGGGATTGGATTCGTCACCAGCAAAATCGGTTTCAAAGAAGAATCCAGTTTGTCCCCAAGGTGCAGCCCTTGCATTCTTCCTACCTGCAGGTACGGAAGGAACTAAACCACAGTTATCATTGAAAATGGGTGAGCTGAAGTGCTTGACCACATTGGAGTTCTTTCCATTCTTCTTGGCAAGGTTCATAATGTCACACATACCCGTTGAATCAAGTGATTCGGTATGAAGTATGACAGGTATGTCGCTGTCAGATGTGCTTTGGAATATGTACTCCATTATGCTGTTGCTGTCTTCTATCACGTCAGCCCCGGTTTCAAAGTGAGGACGACCAACTTCTCCGATTGCATTGGCTTTCCCCTCTCCCACAAGCTTTATCGCAAGGTCAGTTGCCCTTCTGTAGGTTTCTATTGATCTATCCCTCCCCACCTTTTCTTTCATCTCTATGTAATTTACAGGGTAGGGGCCTATTGTTACCACAACCTCAAGACTCCTGGCTTTCAGAACCTCAGAAATAGATATCGTTTCGTGATATTTCTTCTCAAAATCCTCTAATGAAAAACAGTCTTCCGTGAGATTGACGAGATTAATTGAGGTACCCCCAGCCCTGGTGAATGTCTTGAAAAAGTATTCCACAGCTGAATGTTTCACATGGACATGATTATCAAATATCTTCACAGGTAGCAATCATATGGCCATTTAAAATAGTATCCAAAATGTTCCCATACCTTTCCAGAGAGAGAAGAGAAGCCGTGGCACAGCACAATGAAGAATCCACTTCAGTGAACCCAGTCGGCAACGGAACAGTTTGACCTGAGCTCCTGTAGAGCAGGACTGTTTAAATTTTGGTCAAATCAGACTCTCCCTCAAGAAAGTAGTGTCCAGACGGAAGAGGAAGGACTGGTGAAATTGACAATGATTAGTACCGTTCTGGCTGCATAGATTTCACGATATCGGAGTTGAATTGCGACTTACCCTAATGAGAATATCTTATGCTCTGGTGGTAAGGCGCACCCACCTAAAAGATTGAAATAACCTTTTGGCATACGGAATAAATGCTTGAGAATCAGTTTGGTGCTCTGGGCAATTTCATAAAGAAAAGATACAAGGCAATTATCATAGGCTGGATCGTTGCCCTTGTCATCCTCTTACCTTTTGCAGCGGAATCGACAAGTCTTGTCAGTTATGATATAACAAACGTTGAATTTGCAGGCAGCAACCAAACGATGTCTGCGGAAGCACAGCATTTACTGGATAGCCAGTTCAATTCGACCAACTCCTCTTCCAATGGAACAGCGGTAGTGTTGTATATAGACTCACCGTTCAATTCCAGTAATTCATACAACCTGTGGGAGAAACTGAACTCATCATACAAGAGTAATCTGACCAGCCTGGGTGCATCAGGAATAGTCTCTCCTTATACTATAGCAAACCAAGTTGTAGATTCCATTTCCAATTCCACCTACACGATCTACGGCGATATTTCAAAAGCCTCAAACGGTACAATATCTGGATTCAATACTTTCAATACCTCTGTCGGAAGTGTGGAAAATTTTACCCAAGAGCTCAAGACAATTGACACCTATTTCAATTCGACATATCACAATGTTTCGTTTGCAGTCAGAAGCTATTCGAACCTATTTTCAAGTTACAAGCTATTGATAATAAATGTCTCAGGAATGGTTTACGGAATTCCTTTGGCATACTTCAATATATACAGCAACATTCCATCCTCATACCCAATCCCTGAACGCGATTACATAGCGGCCCAACAACTTTTCAGCGCCACTGGAAACTTTGGCAACAATTCGAATTCCATAGGGTATTTCGAAGCTTTTTATGGTGTCTGGAACAACACCTCCAATCCCTATTATAGTAGCTCCCAGTCTGATAGACTCAATTTCTCCATAAACCAGGCCTTTACAATACTCAATTCTACCCTTAACCAATCGGAGAAGATGCTCTTTGATCCGATTTACTCCTCCTTCAACACAACTTCTTATCAGGATAATGCCACAAGAGAGAGCATCACTCTAGGACTTGTCTATTCACTCACTTCTAATTATGGAACAGGAGACGTGCAGATTTTCAATGCCACCTACCAAGACTTCCTTGCAAACGGAAATGAGACTCTCCTTTCCGAGAATCTCACGGGTTCAATCCTCAATTCCAACGACCCTCAGATATCCGTTTTCACTAACCAGACATTTAACATGTCACCTTCACAGTTTTCAGGCTATTTTACCTCTGCCAAGCCCTTGACCGATTCCTTTTTTGAAATGCAGCTCAACGATTCGCTTCTGTCAACCTCCCTAACAGATCTGCGTCAATCAGTTGACATACCTGGAGTCGTATTCTATTCCGGTCTGCTGAACAACAACACGGGGATCTTCAGAGGGTATTTTATAAATTATACGGCATCTCAGATGGGTGCTCTTGCCTCAACCCTGGGGGTCAGTTCGTATACTATTGTTTCTGATTTCCTATCAGAGGGAACGAGGAATTCCTCTCTCAGTCTTACTGGATCGTTCCTCAGCAGTCACTTCAAAGGGTATCCTTACTTCTCATTTTCCAACCCCTCCAAATTTGTCACTATGTCAGTAGCCACCAGTGGAAACATTACTGGAACATTGACCGGAAACTATACTGGAGCGGGAATATCACTTTCTCCATCGCTTTTCCACTATCTGGTTCCCACCGATTTTTCAGGGTTCATGGTAGTGCTCGATTTCAGCCAATCCAATCTTAACAACACGCAGCTCAGCACACTGACCAGCTACCTGAATGGATTACAGAACGAATTCCATCCTGTGAAGATATACTCGACCAGCAGCGCCCAGATCTCCAACGGAATTGAAAGCACCGCTTACTCTGGGTTGATCTATTCACTCCTGGCAGGTATAATACTGTCTGTGATTATAGTGGGGATCTATTTCAGGTCCGCACTTCTAGCATTCGTTCCCCTGATGTTTTTCGGAGTTAGCATGGTCATTGTCATTGGCCTATCTTACATCATTTTTGGACTGTTGATGAAGACGACCATCTCATTCATCGTCACGACACTGAGTGCAATGCTTATCCTGGGTCTAAGCACCGACTACTCTGTCTATATGTTGAACAGGTATGCGAAGGAAAAATCCGAAGACAAGTTGGGCGTCACCGTCAAGTGGGCAGGTCATGCCGTTTTCACTTCGGGACTGACTGTGATCTTATCCTACATTGTCCTCGGTATATTCAAGGTCCCAATAATTGGCCCGGGCGGATTTGTGAATGCACTTGGAATAACGATTTCTCTTGCAGTTGCACTGACCCTGCTTCCCTCCTTCATTATTGTTTTCAAGAACAGAATAAGACCGAGAAAGGTCATCGTAAATTTTGAAAAGGTTGCGAAAGTCAGCAGAAACCACAAGAAGATTCTGGTCGCCGTGCTTGTGGTTATATTCATCTCTACCTTAGTGGTTTACGAAACTACCCCGACGTCGTTTTCACTTTTCTCTCTCATCCCTGACAACGCAGGCAAAATTGGCTATAACGAGATGACCGTGGCACTTCAGGGAGATACACTCTCACCCAGCTTTGCACTCCTGACCTTCCCCAGCCAGATCTATCTCAACGATCACTTCAATAAGACAGACATAGGTATCCTGAACAACGTGACAAGGGATCTGCTTAATGATCCCGGTATATCTCACGTCACCACTATCACCTACCCATTCGGGACTTATGTTGACCTATCTAACATATCAGGAAGCAAGATCGCTGCGAGTGCCATCCTCAACCAGTCCCTCACCTTCATAGGGAAGGATGGTAACACAGTCCTTCTCAACTTCACTACTAAATCAGTATCCTACGTCGCAAGCGGAATTGACTCTATCTCGAGGGTAGATAAGATCATGAAACAGGATGTCCCGTCCACAGTCAAATACGAAGTGGGTGGAACTGCTCAATCTCTCCTGGATAGTTCAAACGCGATAAATCTTTCAACTTATGAGATAGTGACAATTCTTGCGATAATGATCTTCGCAGTTCTTGCCTTCCAGCTATCGTCCATCTTCACCCCGCTTCGACTTCTGTTCAACGTTGGGACATCAGCTCTTCTTGCAGTCTCACTTTTCTACTTCGTGTTCTACTATATCATGAAGCTCCCGCTCATTGTTTTTGGACCATTGTTTGTGATTGTCACACTGTTCGGAGTCGGACTTGATTACGACATATTCCTCGTGACCAAGGCAAGAGAGGCAGTGATGAGAGGCAGGACGGATGAGGAAGCTATCACAGAGGCAATAGACGAGAATGCAAGCGTGATTCTGGTGCTTGGCTTTATCCTATCTGGAGTATTCGGTTCCCTCATCTTCAGCCCGATTGGGATAATCAGTGAGATTGGGTTCTCAGTTACAACAGGAGTGCTAATAGATACTGTCGTCTCGTGGCTGTTCCTGATTCCCGCGCTGATGCTTGTTCTAAAGAAGTATAACTGGTGGCCGTCACACATCAGACCGAACCAGTGACTGAAGAGACGAAAAGGGCATCTTCCGATTGACTGGCTGATCCCCCCGCCCTCTTCCTGAGAGATAATTCTCTCAAGTTCTGGAACAACATTCATGCACCCCAAAGCAGATAGGCAGGTCTACTCATTCAAATTGTCACGGACTGCAAACGCATGCAAAAATTTTGTCAAATTAGTCACTCCAGACGGAATCTCTTACATCATGTTATAATGAGTTATTGCGTCAAAATTGGAAAGACATGCCAAAAATATTTTACCCAATCCCACATAATTCCCTGATGACTTCTATAGAATTGTTAAGAGGTGTGGTAAAATCACTGGATGGACTTCCGGATCTCAAAAAAGAGGTAGTATCTATAAACAAAACGTTTCAATTTAATGTCTCTGACGGGAGCCCGTTCTATGTCAGTGCTGGAGAAGGACAGGTAATGATTGAGGAGGGAACTAAACAACCTGTCTCAGCGACGATAGCTGCATCGGAGCAGGTGCTCACTGATCTCTTCACTGGGAAGCTGGATGGGGTTCAGGCATTCATGCAGGGGAAATTGAAGATAAGTGGAGACATATTCTCCGTTCAGAAGTTATCGTCCAGCATACTGAAAGCAAGGAAGTGAGACCGTGAAGGTTGCGGTTATAGGCTCGGGAGAGATGGGAAGAGGCATAGCTCTGGTTTTTGCTCAGTACAATAACGATGTAGTGCTTGAGGATTCATTTCCCCAGGCGCTGGATAAGGCCAGGAAGTACATAGGTGACAATCTCTCAAAGATGGTAGAGAAGGGAATAATAAGAAAGGGAGAAGATGAATCAATCAGCTCAAGGATAAGGTATTCGGGATCTCTCGAGGACAGTGTCAGAGATGTCGATCTGGTCGTAGAGGCAGTCCCGGAAATTGTCGGGCTAAAGCAGGAGATATTCGAAAACCTTGACAAGATGTGCAAGAGAGACGCCATTCTTGCGACAAACACTTCCAATATCAAGATATCTGAAATATCCAAGAACGTGAAAGGCAAAGAGAGGGTTCTGGGAATGCACTTCTTCAACCCTGCAAACAGAATGAAACTTGTTGAGATAATAAGGTCTGAATTCACTAGCGATGAATATTTTGAGAAGGCGTTCAAGATCGGAGAAGACATAGGCAAGACGGCTGTAAAAGTCCTAAAGGACTCGCCAGGGTTCATAGTGAACAGGATTAATGCGCCAGACATGCTCTTCTTCTGCAACGTCCTTGACAAGCAGGTCGAAAGGCCAGAGGAGATGGACCTCTATGCTAGGGGCCAGGGTCTTCCGATGGGACCTTACGAACTGATGGACTTCGTAGGAATCGATACAGTCGCGCACTCTCTGGACTATTATGCAACCACCCTTTCAGAGGAGTACTATCAGTGCAAGACATTTAGAAATCTCGTGAAGGAAGGTAAGCTGGGCAAGAAGAGCGGAAAGGGATTCTATGACTGGTCATCTGGAAAGGCAAATATACCGAAATCCGAGCCATCAGAAAAGGTAACGATAATGGACATTTTTGCGATTGAGATCAACGAGGCTGTCAAGCTGATAGAAGAACGCGTTGCACTCCCTGAAGAAATAGAAACTGCAGTCAAACTTGGACTGAACAGACCGTTCGGCCCTATCTCTGTCGCCAGGAGTTTGACAAACGCAGAAGTGAAGAAGAAACTTGAAGAACTGAGTGGCTTTTACGGATTCAAAACTTTTGAGCCTGCAGCATCAATTAAGCAGGGAAAGCTGAAGGAGATAATCTCTATAAAATCATTCCCGGAGGCAGAAAAGAAGGAACCCGCTGAGCAGAAGTCAATGTCTAGGGGCCTAGAAGAGAAGAAGTACTCAACACTGATCCTTGAAAAGCGGGAAAATCACGTGTCGAGAATACTTCTGAATCGTCCAAAACACAATTTCATAAATTCCGACCTGTTAAATGATTTGGAAGGTGCAATAGAGGAGGTCTGGGTCGATAAGGATACCAGGGTCCTCGTCATAACGGGATCTGGTGAAACCTTCACCGCAGGGGCGGAACTCTCCCAGTTCATACCTGGATTATTCGATTTCGTAGAATACTCAAGGAAGGGGGAGAGGATCTTCAAAAAGCTCCAGGAAATACCCAAGGTCGTCATAGCAGAGATAAAGGGACTCGCACTTGGAGGGGGATTCGAGCTCTCGCTATCTTGTGACATAAGGGTTTCGACACCTGAAGCCCAGATGGGATTGCCTGAGGTGACTCTGGGATTACTTCCAGCGTGGTCAGGTAGTCAGAGACTCGCAAAACTCGTAGGGAATTCCAGGGCAATGTATCTGATTCTTACGGGAAAAAGGGTAACTGGGCAACAGGCACTGGAATTTGGAGTCGTATCGGAATTGTATCCGAAGGATTCGGTCGATATTGACACCATAAAGCTTGCAGAATCTATCTCTATCGGGTCCTCGCCGATCGCAACAAGCCTGGTGAAGAGGCTCATAAACAGGGGAGCCGATGTATCTTACGATTCAGGGTTAGAAATGGAGTCTATGGCAGCAGGTATCCTTTATGGAACCGAGGATATGAAGGAGGGAATCACAGCCCTTCTCCAGAAGAGGAAACCGAATTTCCAAAATAAGTGAACAGGACCTCCGATTCAAACTGCGGAGGTACCATTTTTCACTGCTGGAGTGCCTTGACGAGCGCAGGGACTATCTGAAACAGGTCACCGACTATGCCAAAATCTGCCTCCTCAAAGATAGGAGCCGATTTGTCCTTGTTTATGGCTATGACTGTCTTGGAACCTCTCATTCCAGCGATGTGCTGTATCTGACCAGATATACCTATAGCGATGTAGAGTTTCGGCTTCACTTTCCTCCCAGAAAGACCGACCTGCCTGTCCTCACTCAGCCACTGATAGTCCAGACATACCGGTCTCGACCCGGCGAGCTCTCCCTTGACCGCCCTTACGAATGGCATCACCAGATCTATCGATTCCTTCTTGCCTATTCCTCGTCCAACGGATACTATAATGTTCGCGTGTTCAAGGTCGACGGTCGAAGATGACTTTGGGATAGACTGCACCAGGGATATCTTGGAATCGTTCAGCTTCACCTGAACAACTTCTGACTTTTCAGATGTCCTGGAAGCCTCTGTCATGCCAGGCATAACTGTAAAAATCCTGCAATCCGACTCTTCTTCTGTAACTGTTTTTCCACCCCAAGCGAATCTTTTAGTCCTGACCTTGGAATTGTCAAGGTTGAAGTCGAAAACTTCAGCAATGATTTCTTTGCCCAACCTGTCGGAGATGATTCCCGCAACCTCCCTTCCCAGGGCTGTCGACATTATGAATATGAAATCGTACTTCTCCCTCTCGATTATTCCCAGGATTGCTTCTGAAACGTTGTCGGAAAAACCAGTCCCCTGTAGGGCATAGAGACGCTTTGCTCCGTATTCCTGCAAAGGCTGTGTGTTCTCAGCAGGAACTGCAGCGTCCACCTCCATCTTCTGTCTGAAGAAGGTCAGTGCCTGAACCAGAGTTTCCGTCTTGTCAGAAAACACAATCCCTCTCACAACATCGCCTCCTTGATTACCCTTGTAAGGACAGGAATTCCCTTCTCCTGATCCTCATAAATCTCCTTCTTCCTCTCACTCTTCGGAGCCCTGTCAGAGATGACAGAGATAGATGATGCGTCCGTGACGGCCGCCTTCTCAATTTTTATTTCCCTCTTTCCTGCCTTTATGATCTGCAACACCGCAGGGAGTCTGGGTTCGTTTATTTCCTGCGATACTGAAATGATCACCGGGTAACTGCCCTTCAACACCACGTTGTGGTCTTCCAGTACGCGGGTAACCTTCACTTCCTTCTCTTCCGGGTCAATCGAGATTGCGTTACCTAGAAGAGGGATTCCAAGCAGGCTCGATATCTTTCCAGGGAGCAACCCCGTGTAAGTATCTGCTGATTGATTTCCCAGAATTACCATGTCGTACTGCAGGGTCTTTATCTTCTCAGAGAGTACCTTGGCAGTCAGCGCTGGGTTCCTGCCGCTGTATCCTTTGATCACTATCCCATCGTCGACACCAATCGCGTATGCCTCTTTCATCGCACTGCTGGATTGTTCGCCGCCGAAAATTATCCCAGTCACCTTACCTCCATACTTTTCCTTTATTCTGACTGCGGCCTCGATCGCATTCTTGCTTAAGTTCTCCACTCTCATCGGGACGCCATCCGTAATTGGTTCACCTGTGGTAGAATTCGTTTTCATCTGGTCTATATCAAGAATCTGTTTTATGAGTACTATAATATTGTAGGTCAGATAAATCACCTGATGCTGGTAAATGATACATTTGCCTTATATTTTTTCGTCCCTGGACTCCCTCAATTCTCCAGAATCTCAGAGATCAATTCTGATATGTCCTTAATCTCAATCTTATCCTGTGCGTCCATGCTCCTCGATGCATCGTCCATCATCGCGTTACAGAATGGGCACGCTACAGCAAGTTTGCCCGCCTTGGTGTCCAGTGCCTGCTGCATTCGAAGATGCGAAATGCTATCCTGACTCTTCATCTTGTACCAGTAGTTGCCCCCGCCCGCCCCACAGCACATGCTGTTCTGCCTTGACTTCTCCATCTCTGTGAGATTCCCGAAAGAATTTACTATGAACCTGGTATTATCGTACTCCCCGTTGATCCTCCCGAGATAGCACGGGTCGTGGAGAGTTACACTTTCCTCCTTCCTCTTGACTCGAAGTTTACCTGCATCAACCAGATCCGCCAAAAACTTTGAGTGGTGCTCCACCTCTACGCTCAACCCGAACTTCGGGTACTCGTTTTTGAAAGTGTTGTAGCAGTGGGGACATGCCGTTACTATCTTCTTGACATTGTACTTCTTGAACGTCTCTATGTTCTGGAGTACCAGCTCCTGGAATCTACCCTCCTCTCCCATCCTCCGAGCAGTCTCTCCATTGCACTTCTCCTCGGATCCCAGTATACCGAAGTTAACCCCAGCCTTGTTCAGGAGGCCCATTACGGTTTCTGCGACCTTCTTACCCTTCGGGTCAAAAGCCCCCATGCATCCAACCCAGTATAGCACATCTTTGCTTGAGTCGTACTTCGGTCCAAACTTGAGCAGTGCATCCCTGTCCGCAGGAGAATTTCCATACGGATTCTGAGTATTTGTCAGGTTGTTGAAATACTGGCTCATTTCCTTTGTCAGCTTGTTCTCCATGACAAGGTTTCTCCTTGACTCAATTACGAAGGAGTGAGGGTCGATCAACACGGGGCACTCTTCAACGCATGCCTGACAGGTAGTGCATGACCATGCTGCATTCTCGGAAAGTATACCAGGAACCATCTCCACTTTTCCATTGTAGACCACTGTTTTCACGTTCTGTACAACAATCCGAGGATCAAGGTCAGAGCCTGCAAGTACTGCCGGACATGCCCTTTCGCACCTTCCGCAGTTTGTGCAGGCAAGCGAATCTATCTTCATTGTGGTGGGAAGATTGAGTACCTCCTTAGCACCTACGGAGAAGTCAAGGTTGCCAGTTTCAAGTGCTTCCGATAGAACAAATGGTGTGGTCAGCTCCCCCCTTGGATGAAATTTCTTGATAGTCACGTTTGTCCAGGAGAGCGCTATGTGTGAGAACTTCGAGAATGGTAGGTATATCGCTAGAACAAAGGCAGTGAGTATGTGCACCAGCCATAATTCCCTGTAGACTTGGATGCCCGTGCTCAGGCTCATGCCGGAAGGAAAAGTGTAGGAAAGATACCACTCTATGTACCTGTATATATCAAACCCATTCCTGAAAAGGGCTATCTTTAGAGCCCCAAGAATAAACCCCTCGAGAGAAAGGATGAGCAATCCAGAAATCAGAATGTAATCGTCGAAGACGGATTCCAGTTTTATTCTCTTTGCCAGTCTTCTGTACAGAGCCATGAAGAGACCGGCCATGAGCATGACCCCTCCGGTATCGGCCCAGACTTCAAAATTCAGGTAGAACGTCCCGACGAGTATGCCAAAATGGAAGACCGGTTTCAATAAGTCGTGTGATAGTGCGATTAACGCAGTACTGATGAACAGGATGAGCATGCCATAGAATATCAGAAGATGCATTACTCCTGCAAACCTGTTCTTGACTGTTTTCTTTTTGAAGGCTCCATAACT
>JAKATW010000098.1 GCA_021827945.1 Thermoplasmata archaeon | reverse complement strand
TACTGTTCTCTCCCAAGCCATTGGCTGGCCCCTGAACTCGTTGTGGGTTGCGGGATCGGCAGAATCGAGACTTATTTCTATGTACTTTATACCCACCTCAGCCAGTCTGTCCACCACACTTTTGGTAAGCAGCGTACCGTTTGTTGCAATTGTTGTATATATACCCTTGCTGGAAGCATACTCGGCAATCTTCCAGAAATCGGGACTCATCAGAGGTTCCCCTCCAGAAAAAGCAATCATAGTTACCCCCGCTTCGTCAAATTTGTCTATGACCTGAAGTTTCTGTTCCAGGGTCATTTCATCTGGATTCTTGATTCCCGCGTTTGCGTAACAGTGTTTGCAATGCAGGTTGCAGAGTTTGGTTGTATTCCAGACTATCATCAAAGGAGCATCAAATTTCTGTGGCTTTGTTATCCCGTACCTTGCCACGCTCCTCAGGGTTAGGGCAACCCCTTTCCTGACATACCTTTCTCTCAGAGCCCCCTTTATTACGTCCATATTTTCTATGTGGAAAGTTTTCATTCCTCTCTTTAGTGCAACCTCTAAAACTTTTGATTGAGTGGATTCCTTCGCGTTACGGGGGCTCTCCACTCCTGCAAACACTGCGAGGATGTGTTCAAACTTCTTTTGCTCAGTCATCCTCGTCATAATCCATCTAGCAAACCTATTATCGACTATTTTCTGAAACTGGGCAACTAGTTCGGTAGAGTCTGGTAGTTTTTCAGAACCATAGAAATTTACCCCAAAACTTCCATTTTCTGTGTTTTGTGTCACGGGTAGTTCGCCTCCATTTTCTTTAGCATTAAATGTTGGCGGTAAATTATGACCTTGTAGACATCGTCCTCCGCTATTTCGTAGTTGACCATGAATGTTACATTATCTAATAACTACTAATTACTTGTAGACAAATTCTTGACTCTTCGAATTCTGGAATACACAATAATTGTGTCAATGTGCCTGTGAGTCACAGAGGAGTGTCGAGTATGACCTCGAATTCTACATCCTGGACCTTAAATTCTGGAAAGGTCTTCATGGCGTACAACCTGACCATATTGCATTCCTTGCCAACTGCCTCTATATGGAAACGTCTCATTCCCGTGGTAATAGTGAGCCTCTTAAACATTTCATTAGATCTGACAAACGATATGAAGCGATCTATGTTTTCGGCTGGAACGTTAAGGCTTATCAATGCCCTGCATCCTAAGCCCATTTCCACGTAGTTGATTTCTGCCCTGCAGGCTTTTATAATTCCTTTTTCCTTCAGGTGAATTATTCTATCTCTGATGTTCCATATGTTCTTACCCAACTTATCTGCAACCTCTCTATAACCTAAGCTGCAATTGTCTTCCAAGAGTTCTATGATCTTTACATCAAGTGAATCTGTTTGGAATTTTCGCACATGGATAGATGCAGATTCATTATTTAATTTATCCAGAAAAGAAAGAGCTGTCAAAACTGAAATAACAGACTGGACCCTCTTACCTGTTTCAAATGCACTGAATAGATGATTTCGAATGTTCGGGATTACTTGTTCTTAGGGCAGTTTCTACAAGACAGATATTTGACAGGGATGTTACTAAAAATGCTTGAATTTAACTCAAACATTCAAAAAATTATCTAAAGAGTCTATGATGGTGCAGACTAATGTGAGAGAAAGAAGAAATTGTCTAAAGTTACTAATGAATCTAATCAGATTGTTTGAACTCCAATACTGTGACAGAATCAGCAACGGAAGGCGATGCATAGGGAAGGGTAAGAGACAAAAAAATATTGATTTGTCGGTGAATTGACCACAAATTTGTTTAAAAAGTTTATAAATTTCTGGTCTTTGATTGAGCATGGAAAGTGATGGAGCGGTTGTAAATTACCAAATGCATGAAGTTACAGATTTTCCTAGCAGAAAGAATCACAAACATATGAGATATCCGGTTTACTACTGCACGATATGCAGTTCGTTTGAGACACCCTCTTGGATGGGGATGAAAGAACACTTGAAAATGAAGCACAACGAGTTGGCAGTACAGGTCTCCTATCGTGTAAGATGGGAAGTTGGATGAAGCTGCATTCATTTTCGGAAAATGTTCAGCATGAGCAGCTTTTATTGCGTATTTGGTAAAATATCTGTTCGAGAGAAGGAAAGAAGTTAAATAGTGAAAGAAGAATTCCATCGCGGAAATCGTGAGTAAGTGCATTGAAATTGCAGGTTACAATCCTGGAGAAAGTGGAAATGGACGCATGTTCGACTACAAGTGCCCCATTTGTGGTCACATTACGCCAACACTGGAGGGCTGTAACAGTCATTTATACAAGAAGCACAGGAAAGTAGCATCTAAAGACTCTTGAATATGGTAGAGAGACTATAGCGCGATAATAAAGACTGTCAATGTAGGTCGAACCTGTTTCTCCAAACTGCCTCAGAATGATTGCCACATTTTGCCTAAATGGTACTGAAGTTTCCTCGTTTTTATTGACTAAATCTCCTACGACCTCTCAATCTGGAGCTTCCCCACCTCAGTAGATATGGCGTCCGTAAGACATAGTTGCCCTGAGTATATTCATATACCCATAGCTTTATTTCCGGAAAGTTCTTAAAATAGGAAAATCCTTGAGAGCAATTGGATGAATATGATCAATCATCTATGTTGCAGGAATATTAGTAGATGCTCTCTTTAAATATCGTTTGCGAACGGACAATCCGGAAGAGGTCCGAGGCTCTCCCGGTCCGTGACAGTAATGATGTCTGAAAGCCTGGCTCCAGACTTCTTAAACTGGTCTTATCGCAGTGACTCTCAAATTCACTAAGTCCTTCGAGAACAATAGTCTTCACATTAATTGTGATTATAGATGTCACTTTTGGCAGAATGAGAGACGTAGAGGAGTTACCTTTCATTTCATGACGTTTTGATAAATTAATTGAGTTTCCTTCAAGAAGGTTACATAGTTTCTTTCTCTGAAATACTTTATCAAATCCTTAAGAACCTTCTTCCCTTCGTTGACTTGCCCTTTCTTTATCAATAGGATGCCCCAATCCCTTCTGACCCTATACATGACGATAGGATCCAATTTTTCATACTTCATTGACAACCGGAGTGAGTTTTCGGCCCCATCAAGGTCCTCTCTTACAAGCATCAAAATTCCTTCTGCCAGGTACATGAACCCGTTAAGGAACTCGTCTCCTTTCGCTTTAACGATTTTCTTTGCTCTTCTAAAGTCTAATTCTGATTTATTGGACATCCCCAACGAGCTCAGCATTATGGAACGTTTAAGCAGTGCAAAGGCGAGATCTAGGTCTGCATATTCCAGTGTCTCGAGAATTTCAATTGCTTTTCTATATGTGTCAATGCCTTTCTTCTCTTTCCCTGAATGAAACAGAAAATCCCCCTTACTCAGAAGGCTGCTCGTATAACTGTTTAAAGCGTCAGCATTCAGGAAGCCTTGGAGGGCGCTATCGTTCAGCTTCATTGCCTCCCTTATGTTGCCTGTCAAGAATTCGAGATTTGCAAATCCAAAGAGACCTACATAATACCTTATCAGGTCTCTCTTCTCTTTAAAAATTTCGATTGCTCTCTTGAATGAATTCCTACTATCTCCTTCCTTTCCGAGTTTGGTAAGAACACTTCCAAGACCGTAGAGTATCCTACCTTCCTGAATGCTGTTGCTGCCTTCTATCTTCTTTAAGGCGTTCCAGAACAGCTCCTCACTTTTCTCAAAATCTCCTATGTTTTGAATCGCAGTTGCCTCATCGTACAGCAGGGAAGGCTCCAGAGAGGAGGATTGCGGGCACATTCTTGCACTCTCAAAGTATCTTAATGACTCCCTGTATCTCCTCTTGCTTGCGAGTATTTTACCTATCCAGTATAATACATCTGCCTTTGCTTCGCATGACTCTAGACCACGTTCTATCTGAAACAGTTCTTCCTGAAAGTTGTTGAGATATGCTGAATTCATCAGTTCCATACCAAATTGATTGAGGAAGGAAGATATTTCCTTGTTATCTGCTGCGAGTTTCAAGTGATGCAAACCTGTTATCAAGAATTCAGGCTCCTTCTTCGAAGTGTAGTACAAAGAAATTTTTTTATGAATCTCAGATCTGTTGGAAACATTGGCTTGGAGAACTTCTCTTACTAGGTCGTTCATTTTTATAGATCCGCGTTGCATTCTGATCAATCCAGTATCTGTGGCAGTTCTTAGATGAACTTTGCTGATTTCTCCAAATACAAATTCTAATTCTTCTAGCCGGATATTGCCTCCGAAGAAAGAAACTTTCTCAAGAATCCGGATAAGTTCATTTGGTAGAGAAGGAAGAATCTGTTTCTCGAAGTAGTCCCTAGGCGAAAGGTTCTTTCCCGATCCCATTGCCGAAGATTTCAGATTCCCTGCGAGCTTTATAATGAGAGGATGTCCTCCGACCTCTTCTACGATCATCCTCCCCTTCGCAGTATTTCTGACCAAAGCCAAAGCCTCGTCTGGTTGAAGTTCTTGTAATGCCAGAGTCTGGAGGGAAGAACGGTAAAAGTGAAGGGGGGTTCTACTGATCAGCACTACCTTAAGCACTGGAACACTTCCTATTAGGTCGTTAACAAGCTCCATTATCTCATTATCCAGACATTTATGCAGATCATCGAAGACAACGACCGAATTCAGCTTCCTTATTCCTGAGACCACCAAATTGACGTGAGTCCTCCTGTCCCGTTCTTGAGCGAGTGAGTTGAGGAGAGATTCATCACCTCTCTTGCCTAGGTAAGAAGCAAATTTCATAATGATATTCTTCAGAGTGTCGGTCTCCCTTACACTATGCCAAAAAACCTCACGGTTCAAAGAACGCACAAAGTTTGCCGCTAATGTGGTCTTTCCGATACCCGGTATTCCCGTAACAAGTACATGTGAGTACTTTTCAAGAAAATTCATCTCAGCTTTTCTTCCAACTAGTCTGTCAGTTCCTGGAATCTTAGTATCAAAGTCCTGAAGATACAGGCCTTCCTTTCCAATCTTTCCAGAAGTCTCAGTCTTGATACTACCATCGACGAGCGAGATACTTATTTCTCTTATCAGAGGTTTGTAGAACTTTACTATCTTGTTTCCTGTCCTTCTCCATTCTTCCGAAACTATGCCCGCTTCCTTCATGACTTTCATTTTCTCAGATATTCTGGAATCTCTAGTTTTCAGGATAGAGGCTAGCTCACCCACGTAAGATGGTTCGACAGATATTATCCTCAATATATCAAGGCACTTTTCGTCTGATAGAACCCTGAACATTATCGAGCTTCTCTCTCCGTACAACGACTTATGAATTTGAGTTGGTATAAATAATCTTTCAAGCACCCTGTACATTTTTTATCTCTATTAATTGGGATGCAGTCAGTATAGATAAAAGCGAGGCGTTCTTGATCTTCGAATAGAAATAGACTGGATATATTGAGCTAAGCAAAATGTCAGATAAAACTTCAACCATGCCTTCTATGAAATACCAGGTTTTCCCAACTGCATCCAATATTTCCATTGATCGGGTTAAAACCTCAGGAATAGATTCCCTGTCGCAATGTTCGCCATCACGAATATTATGGCAAACTGGAATGCCGCTTGAATACCAGATAGTTTGAAATTTATCATCGCAAGTCTGGAAATTTTCTTGGAATCCGGGCTGGTCTTTCTCAACTCGAGGAATATCCTTAACTCGTTGGGTAGGAATATTGCAAAGCCCTGCACTACCAGGACGATCACGATGATTCCAGCTGCGATAATGACAGGATATGAGAGCCTGAATACCCCCTCGTACGTTGCCAAGTATATGCCGCAAGTTATGGCAAGGGAGGCTATTGTTGGCATTAAGAAGAGCATCATAGGAACTAATCTCTTTATGAATTCTATTCTTGCTCCGACAGGCATCTTTGACATCACCCTAGATAATATGAGCCCCATGAACAAATCTATTCCAGTCCACGTCCCTCCCAAAAGCACGTGTGCGTAATCTAGAATCGTAACATTTCTAACCAGAATTACGATAGCGACAAGAATGGAAGGTATTAAGACTATGAGTGAAGAAGAAGGTTTAACGATCCTACTATCTTCTTCGTGATTCTTGATTGTTTCCTCTCGTTCTGTTCTCATTCCTTGATCAATTACCACCTTTTTCTCTACGCTGTCGTCCACAAGGATTACTTTGTCTTCATTAAATAATTTTAGTTTTCCACATTTCGTGGAAAACTATCTTTTAAATAACTTCCATCGTTGAATTGATCATGAGGCTAACAATAGTATTCGTAATAGTGCTGTTCACTCTCTCTGTATTGATGTTCGGTGGGATCGGATCTGTTGTCGGTACCCCCAATGGTCAAGTGCAGACTGGTCCTATAGCAATAGGTAATCTCACTGCTGCCGTTGTGGCCCATTCTGGGGAGGTGATAACCGGACAAGTAAACGCAACTGGATACAACTTTGGAGTTTACATAGGTCCGGGAGTGACGGACGTGTTGATTTATCATGCACATGTCTTTGGAGCTTCTGATCACGGGGTATTAGCGGTCGATACGTCAGGCATCTCCATAATAGACAGCAACATCAGCAACAACGTGCAACACGCTGACCATGCGATACCTGATGACAAGGAGGTAGGCTTCTACGGGGTGTCGAATTCTTTCATAGTTGGGAACATAATAACCGGGAGCAGAGGAGATGGCGGAATAGCTGTTTATAGCAGTTCTTCCTTAGTTCCTACAGGTCTTCCCGTGCCCAATGTTAACGCGAGTGGGAACAACAACTTCATAGCTGAAAACTACATCGCAAACGATTCCCAGGGATGTGGGATAGTCGTAGCTGCGTGGGGTCCTGGACAGACAGTAGCTAACAACTGGGTCTTCAACAATGTTGTGATGGGCGATCTCCTGACTCCTCACGGACCGACCGGATTCAGTGTAGGAACCATAGTGATTGCAGCCGATTTTCCTTTCTCTTCCGCTGTGGACAACGTAGTTCTTGACAACACAATTATAGGTGGCCTTGAAGACGGCATAATCATCAATGCGGAAGCACCAGGTGCTGCTGACATCGGTAACGAGATTGCAGGCAACTACGTGAAACTGGGTGCCTTCCAGAGACTCAACAATCCTCCATTTGACAACGCATCTGATCTAAACCTTGCCCCAGCTCCAAACGGGATAGCAATATATGCCAACATAATCCCACAGACCTCAAAACCAGCTCCCCCAATAGCGCAGGGTAACATCGTCGTAGATAATACAATAGTGGATGAGGCTATCGGGATTTGGGTAGCCAATGCAAGTGGCGGGGCATACGTAAACAACGTATTTGAAAACGTCTCTGTTAATTTCCAATCCTTTTACGGGACTGGATAACTACACTTCTTTATTTTCACTTATTTTTCGAGGCATAGTCTTTACAAGCAGATCTACCCACTTAAAACTGAAGATAGTATCTAGTGAACACTGGGTACTTTGATAATGTTCCTGTAATGATGCCTAATACCCTAAATTGGTTCACAGGGTATGGAAAGCGACGAACAGTGCAGGTAGAGATAATAGAGAAACAATGGGAAATACTGAGTTATGAACCCTCAATCATAGGTGTGACTCCCCCGTTTAAAAATCTATTCTAAAGAATATCTCCTCTGAAAAAAATGTTCCAATGATTTTGTTGGTGTTTGCTTTCTCATTCTCCTTTGCCTTTTTGACTTCCGACTATGATAGCAAGGATTTCTTCGTTCCAATCATGGTCTTCCTTGACCATCTGGGTAATCCTTCTTTCTGGACGGCATTCCATCAGCGTCATTCCACAACTCAAAATTGACGAAAGAGAGAAGTCTGGAAGTTGCCAATACTTCAAGTGCATCTCCTGTTAATTCGTCCATATTTTGTTAAGAGAATATAAGGGATTGCCTCCAAATATCTCAGACAATCATTGCAGTCTGACAGGAATTTAGTCTGCACCATCTTACAGTTGGATGATTATAGGACTAATAATATAGAGAAGGAAGTTTGTATTGGTATATACCAAGTTTCTATCTTGACAGGAATAAAATCGGTTGTGTAAGTACTCTAATATAGAATTCCATCAGATATCATGGAGGGGATCACATATTTCCTAGCGGCCTCCAGAGATTCCCAGAAACATATCTACTTGCCAAAGCCCTATATATAATCAGGAGATTCGGGAACTTGGAGAGTGAAGGGGGTATGTCTGATGAACCGCCTAATCGGCTTTTTCCCATTTCAATATCCGTGCTCTCATCTTGGAACATTCCAAGCGAAAACACTGCCGAGTTATTATTATAATGGTCTCTGGAATTTCACTGATTCGCAATATTTCGATAATAAGGGGGACGATTAGTGTCTTCTTGGAAAAAGCACGTCGCAGTGCAACTTGGCCATGAAATGGAGGAGAAGATTAATTCTCTTCCTGCGGAAATTAGACTGAGAGCTGAGGACAGAATCCATATAAATCTCCACCGCCAGAATCCCACCCTTATCGCCAGGATTGAACTGTTCCTCATGCTCATCGGGCCGGGCATCCTTGTGATGGTCGCTGACAATGATGCAGGGGGAGTGATCACTTATGCGCAAACTGGTTCCATATTTGGTCTAGGATTCTTCATTCCATTCATGGTGCTCATGCTCCCTGTTGCTTATTTCGTTCAGGAGATGACTGTTAGACTTGGAGCGGTGACGCACAGGGGTCACGCAGAGATGATATGGAAAAGGTACGGTAGATTCTGGGGTTCCTTTTCACTGGGCGATCTCGTGATCGCAAACTTCCTCACATTCATAACGGAATTCATCGGTATAACTGTCGGTATGTCCGTGTTCGGAATTCCTCGTTATATTTCTGCCGTCATATTCGTTTCCCTCGTTATAGTGATCCAACTCTTTCTTCGCTACTACACGTGGGAGAGAGTCTCACTTTTCATCGCAGCGTTCAACCTTGTCTTCATTCCTTTGTTGTTCTTCCTTCCTCACCCCTCTGTGAGGAACATCCTGGATAGTTTTGCCACCTGGCAGGTCAACGGAGGGGTAAGTTCCCTTTTCATCTACGTCCTTCTTGCAAATCTGGGTACTACGATTGCACCGTGGATGCTCTTCTTCCAGCAATCTGCCGTTGTTGACAAGGGCTTGACGAAGAAGGACATAAAGTTCGGACAGAGGGATACCATCATCGGTTCAACTATCATGGTGGTCGTGGCAATTGCAATAATAATCCTCACAGGCACTACTGTTTACGGATCAGACCCCACGGGCAGTTTGGGAATAACCGGTATCCTTCAGTTATTCGCGGATAGAGTAGGGTCATTCCCAATGGAGCTCTTCGCCGTTGGCCTTGTTGAAGCTGGGTTCATTGCTGTCATTGCCATCTCGGCCAGTACATCATGGGCAATCAGCGAGGCATTCGGCTGGAGAAGGAGCATAAATCTTCCAGCCAAGGAGGGTGTGAAATTCTATCTCCCGAGTTTTATCGCCTTAGTCATCGCAGCTTCAATCACACTTATACCAAACGCTCCCCTGGGCTATCTTAACCTCACGGTTCAGGTGATAGCGACGATATTCATGCCCGCTGCCATGCTGTTTCTCCTACTTCTCCTGAACGATAGAGGCGTCATGGGTGATATGGTAAACAAGAGATGGCAGAATGCGATAGGATTCACAATAATAGGATTCCTGATAACTATGAACGCGTTGTATGGCCTTTCAGTGGCTGCACCAGCAATATTCAATCACCTCGCGGGGGTGCTTTGAGTGGAGGTTAGCTAGATGGCGACCGAAGGAAAGGAGAACGAAAATGACGTAGAGAAGGAGTTCGAGGAATTTCTTAAATCAGAGGAGCTGGAAGAATATGACAAAATTCCGGTAAATAGAGTGAAGCTCGGCAGAGGTGTCAAGGCAGCGTTTTGGTTTCTGAGGATATACATCGCTTTGATGGTCGTCCTTGTTGTCATAGGGTTCTCCCATGTGATATAAGCTAGTATGCATAAAAGCAGGACCTTGTACTTAGAAAAGTTGAATGACTCGTTCGAGATGTTAAAGGTGTAGTTTGGATAATGAAAATTGAGGTATCAGTTTTTATGAGGTTGTTATAACTGCATGTGGAACAATCTCTTTTTAAAATAAGTGGGGAAAAAATAAGGATGAGAATGGAAATGAAAACGGAGAAGGACTTGAAAGAAGGAAAAAGGTGATGAAATGTCAGGAGACTCTTATCAATTTATCTAGCAGTTCGCCTCAATCTGTTATAAACAATAGATACTATATCTCAATTAAAACAAATAAAATATTGGAATAATAAATTATGTTTGAAAACTTAACTCACGATGATTTGGGTAATATGTCGATGTCAAGTATTTGCATAATGTCTTCCATTCTCTTGCGTATTTTTCAGGAACCCCGGTAGTTCCGTCGGAGTATCTCACCAGATATACCGTGGAAAGCTTCAGCAACACTTCATTAAAGGTTGCTTACCAGCAATATTCTTAGGCCCTATGTGCGAGAGTATCTTGTAGTGCCAGTACAGGGAATAAAAATTACTGCGAAATGATCCCTTATGAATTAGATTATTTCTAATTCAATCCGTCTTGGATTCACGTACTAGTGCTTGACAGTGATGAAAGATAAGGTTTCTAGAAGCCACAGTAGCCCCGGGCAGATTCGCTTATTGATTTAAGCGAAGCCTTACACCTATTTTTCGAGGCAGTCTTATTTGCGACCTTAATCAGCGAATCTCGAACTAATGTCAGGATATCGTGTTCATGAGGTGATTCGAGCCATTCTTTCTCATTAATTCCAATTGATTGTCTCCATGCACGTTTATCGTCCTTCCTATCGGAAGAAGTACGATAGACATTTCAGAGTGTAAAATCGTTTAACTAATATTGAAAAATATCTACCTGAAAGTGAATTGTGAACGATACGGTGAAAGAGATGGACTCGGAGGGACAGTGAAATTTTTTAAGACTGCCAGTCGATATTATGGATTATGGTCCTCATACCACCAAGCCCCGAAAGCCTGGGGCTTTCCTGACACCCACCCGACCAGCTCATCCAGAAAGCTTAAAGTGATGGGTCCGATAAATATTAAAGTGGACAAGTCTTCGCATCTTAACGGGGACGTCATGACCATGACCGATAAAGAAAATAAAGTTGCGAAGCTCTTGAAGGTGACTGAGGAAATACTGGGAGGGGAATAGTGTGGGAGGCATGACTCAGGGATATTCCGAAGACATCGATAAGTTACGATGGATGGAGATCATTGAAGAGAGGTATGAAAAGGGTGAGATTAAGAAAGGGGAGTATGATAAAAATGAGGAGCTGGTGAAATGACCCGTACCTCAGATCCAAGGAGGATATTTTGGACAGGTCTTGCAGTAATGTTCATCCTCATTGGAGTAGCTGCGGTACTGGACGTGATATTCAACCCTCACAACTTCACCGTGTATGGACTAAACTGGCTGGGTATAGCAAGCGGAATCGCTGGAACGCTGATAGGCCTCTTCGTCCTTTTCATATTCTTATTGATCATAGTATGGATATGGATATTCAGGTTCCTGGGATGGTCTTCGGGAAGTTTCAGACATTATTCAAGGCATGACTGGAACTGGTGGGATCATGATGATGCTCTTGAGATATTGAGGGAGAGGTATGCAAAGGGTGAAATATCGAAAGAGGAATATGAGAGGATGATGAATGATCTCCAGAAGAATAAGGGGATGAATTAGTGATGGAGTTGGAAGAGAGGAAATAAGTAGGTGAAGTAAGGTGCCTGAGAGATATGTGATTCAAGTCTGGGAGAGCTATGAATACGACAAAGATGGGAAGCTCTTATATTATCTTTATTTTCCTATAAATTCGTCGACCGCGCACGCGTTTAACATAAGGAATAAAGACACAGTAATTGTGAAGGTTCATAAAATACGTGGTTCATATGCCGAAAAGTACGAACCGATAACTGAAGTAAATACAGAATACCCATTTGAAGTCTATGAGTACGCAAGCAGAACCGGAGATCAAATGGTAGGCTTGAAAATATCAACAGAGTTCGTCAACACCGTCGGGGTGAGGGAGGGTGACTACATAGACTTGTCTCTTGTTTCACTGAAGCAAATGGATAAACTGGTTCCGATTTACCCTGATGCAATAAGGTGGGGGTTTAGACCATATGGATTTCAGGATTGATTTAGTGAAAAGAAGAAATTGCGCTCCACGAACTTGTATTCCAGTAGGCAGAGAAAAAAACAAGGAGATGTAAAATGACTAGAACGCAAGTTATTTGTGCAAAGTGTGGAACGGAACTGAGAGAGGATTCAAGTCTTCCTTCAAAAGAGCGCTCGCCATGCCCAAGTTGTGGCTCATTGAATAGGAACTTCAAAGTCATACTAGAAGAGAGAATGGACTTGCACGACCGCCTAACTTTGAAACTTTTTCTACCAGGAATCAAGAGATTGATGGAAAGGGTAGATAGTGGAGAAAGTATGTACAAGAAAACAGGAGATTGGAACGTTTTAGTGAGAAAATATAATCGTATTAAGAATGAATATTCCGAAGAAATCAAGTCAAAAGATGAAAAAATAATAAAGATTGTCAAGGAACCATTAAACCAACACAAAGGCCATGGGTCGGCCAAGAAAAATCAGAAAAAGTAAAAGAATGCAAGAAAAACCTATACTGCCTCAAAACATTAACACGTCCTTTCTACGCAACCTCTCAAATTTCTCCTTTTAAGTATCAAACCAATTCCAGTTCTTCCATTAATTCATCAGCCCTCTCGCTAGAGACCTTGGTTATCACGAAGCTCATGTTTTCCTTCAGGAACTCGAAGTACTGGTCTTTGGTCTTCGAGACCTCATATCCCTTCATCATGATCTTGAAATCTATGTCCCACTGGTCCTTCCTTCCAGTAATATATTCCTTCTTGAACACGTTATTGCCCATTCCTCAGTCCCTCCATCCTCAATCTATCCAGAACCTCTTCCATACTCATCTGGCCAATTACCTTCAAACCATCTTTCCATACCAGTGTAGTCTGTCGATGTGTGAAATTGCGGTTCACTGAGATCACTCCCCTAAAACCTCTCGACCATCTGGGCTAGGTAATTCGGAAACGTTATCCGTGAAATCAAATTCTTCCCTCAGGTTTATCTTGTCAAATCTCTTTGTCCGTCCTTCTACTTGCCTCCCAAATTCTCTGCTGAATGCTTTATTTTTCATATACATCGGCCCGAAATTTATGACCTGATATTTCAAGATTATAGTCCAAACGATATTGGGACATAAGTCCCTCTAACCATGCATTAACATCAAATTGTGGATGAGCCCTTTGCAGAATCCGGACGTTTCTTTTCTGTCCTTCCTTCTCTGGTATATGAGACCGCCAGTTGTTCTCTTGTCTGATGAGAATCCCGATTCAGATGCGTTCCTCTTGAAGTATTCCCTGAGATAGTTCATAGGGTCCTCTATGAACTGCCTGATCATATCTCTCCACCTCCTCTTTCCCCTTATCCTCGAATTGCTCTTAGGAATGAGGAATATCCTTGTGTTTTCATTGAAATCTTCAAGTATGCTCTGTCCCGAATAGTATTTGTCCAGTCTGATGCTCTTAAGGTCAAGACGCATCCTCCCTATCATTTCAAGAGCCTTGTGATATGCATCCATTTCGGACTTGACGGAAACAGCGTAACCGACGTACATCCTCGTTTCAAGATCCATCAATGCGAATGAGTAGACGAACTTGCCTTCCTTCTCCCTAAAGGAACGGTAGTGCTTCGTGACTGTGAGGGAGTACCCAGTACCGTCACCTGAAGTGTCTGAGGAAGAGATGCCCTTTCTTTCCACGGAGCTAACGAACAGGTTATTCAGAATCATCAGTACCAAAGGATCCGAGTAGAGCCTTTCAACGGTCTTGTAACTTATGTCCTTCTCTATTCCCAGCAATGGAAGGAGATAAGCGGCCTTCCTGTTGCTCAATCGGAATATCTCTTTGACTAGAATGAGGAAGACCTTCTCCTTCGCGTTTAGAAGGGGATGCCTGCCAAACTCATCCACAACTATTGAAGAAGACTCATCTATCATTGCTCTCAGTTCCAGGGCCATGCCCTTCATCCTCTGCTTATAGGAGAACTCGTAATCTCCCCAGTCTGTGGAGATGGGTAAGGAGAACTCCTCCCTGTAGCGGGATATGAGTTCTTCAATAGAGTCCTTGAAGTGCTCATACCTTCGCTGGGTGATCTTCATTACGAAAGTATAATATATACTGCGTGTACGTACATTTGTTGGAGCGCAGTGACGGAAAAGGACAATGCAATTGTTGGCCGAGATTTTAAGATGCTTATCCTAAATCTTGGACTCTCCAGAATAGGAACATCTGCGTTCAATCTCGTCATAATATGGGTAATTCTATACGAAACTAAGAGTGCGTTCCTGGCAGGCCTTGGAGATGGAATAATATCATTGCCCCTGTTTTTCAGCTTCTTGGTAGGCGCAATAGTTGATTCCACTCGACACAAGAAGTTTCTCGCATATGCCGGAAGCTTCCTGAGAGCCGTTTTCTTGACTACGGTCCTTATTGGATTTTATTTCAACAATCTGTCTTTGATTCTCATTTCAATTTACTCCAGCGGTTTTATTGTTGGTTTCACGTCTGACATTCTGAATTCTATCAGAGCATCTTGGACGAAGCAATTTCTGGATGAAGAATCATACAAAAAGGGCTCTTCTTTGCAGAATTCTGTTTCAGCCATGGCAGAAGGGGTAGGATTCATGGCTTCGGGCGGATTTCTCATTCTTGGTTTTGCTAAATCATTTGTTGCTATCATCGTTGTATTCCTGATCGCCCTGGTACCTCTATTTTTAATGAAACCCGCTGAAATAGAAGAAAAGAAAGGTGCAATACAATCGGTCAAGGAAGGATTTGCATTCATAAGGAAGACTGCCGCCCTGATGGAAGTGATTGTAATTGGTCTGATAACCAACCTCGTATTTGGAATGTCATCTATAGTATTCATTGCTCTCATCCAAGTCAAGCTTAACCTTCCTTCTTTCTATGTGAGCGTTGTATTTTCCTTGCTTATTTTAGGGATAATTATTGGATCAGGCATTGCACCCAGATTCAAGGGAAAGCTAGGAAAAATGAGCTCATTTCCTTTCCTGTTTCTCGGGGTATCGGTGCTTTCTGTAAGTTTCACTGGCAACATTTTTCTGGTAATGGTACCAGATTTCATAATTGGCCTCTTGATAGGCCTGATAAACGTTTTCATGAGCACTGCCTTTCTCAAAATAATTCCAACTGAAATGATGGCAAGGGTAAACGGGGCATTCAACACTTTTGCGTTGGGTGCAACTTTTTCATCAGGCATGATTGGAGGAACGATCATCCAACTAACCTCAATAAGCACAACTTTCCTGATTTTGGGAGGAGCAGTAATTGCTGTCACGCCACTCTGGTTGGTCTTCAAGGAACTGTATTCGATCACAATCTGAATAAGGAGGTGTGGCAGCTTTACAGAGTTCTGGGCAAGAAAGCAACTGAGCTTGCGACGTGGATGAGTTGTGAATGAGTTATGAACAGTAAAATGATTGTATAAGCATTGATTAGCAACGGTTTGAGCCTGATAAAGTATCTATATGGGTTTAAGGAATATTACAGAGGATTACCAATAACCCTATAAATTTTCTACAGAATGCATCTCCCTCTGAATGGGGGCATTGAAAAATACTGTTGTGGTACTATTTACCTGTTATTTCTTGTATATTTCCCTCTATTTTTCAGCTAACTGGGATAGCTGCTATCTTCTCCCTCTTTTTCAGTGACAATAAGTTGAATAGATTGTGGCCGAGACACATGAACATCGCCTTGACCCTCACCCTTGAGACGGTTGTAACGAAAGTGTGACCTCCACGGAAGGCCCTCTTCATCACCGAATATGGTCTCTCGCCTCTAGATCTCTTCCTTGTGATCCTGATATTCCTCCTTATGGATTCGATTGGAAGCTTGTACCCCTTCAGATTCGCTTAATTTTTAAAGCGAAGCCTAGAGTTATGTTGAAAATGAATACACTTACTAAGGGTATGTTAAATGCTTTAAAAGGTTCCCATCTTGCAGATCATTAACAATTTAGCTGAGAAGCATTCCAGTATCTATAAATGAATGAAAATCACGATCAATACTAATTCAGTACGCTGATAAATGGCCAAGGTAGAGAACAGAGATATTCAGCTTATCCCCGATAAGCTATTAGAATCTGGGAGTTAAATAAATTGTAGAACAAAATTAAGAAAGGATAGCAAAAATGGACTAGTTTTCTACCTGTGCTGCCTTAGCTGTCTCCCCCTTCTCAGATTCAAGATAATCAGAATCCCTGGATATCGCTTCAAGAGCCTTGCCCTTTGGTTCAGGTAGCAGGAATACCGTGAGAAGCAGTCCAATTACGGCCAATGCTGAAAGGACGAGGAAGAGACCCGACAGGTGGAATTTCGCAATTATAAACAGATTGAGGAAAGTCCCAATGAATGCTCCAATCTTCCCTCCAGCTGCGGCCAATCCAGATCCCGTTCCCCTCGCAGAAATTGGGAATACCTCTGGAGGATAAACAAAGGTCGTGACATTGGGTCCGAACTCAATGAAGAAGTAGCTTATACCGTAAAGTATCAGGAACTGGACGACGTATGCAGGAGTTGCAAGATATGAGAATATGCCGAGAATTCCGAATGAAATTGCCATCATTGCAAATCCGACGATCTGAATCGGCTTTCTGCCCAATCTATCCATCGTGAACGTCGCGATCCAGTACCCCGGGAAAGCTGCGACCCCAAATATCAATGCCGAAAGCTCCGTCGATCTGATCACGTGGGAAATGCCAGTCAATGTAGAAGGCACGAGGAACCCAAGCATATCGCTTGACATTATGCTGTTACCGTATAGTGCCCAGTCCATGAGGAACCACGATCCTGCCGTACCAATGATCAGGGCTAGAAGTCTCCAGTCCGTCAGTATCCTGATGATGGAGAGATGACTCTTTGCCGCAGCCTTTTGTGAAGTGACTGATACGTTTATGTTGGCATAACTGGTCAGGTCTTTTGCTGCCTTGTTCACGTTTCCTCTCACTATGGCAGAGTACTTCGGAGGTTCTGGCATGCGTCTCCTGTAATATATCACCACTGCGGCTGGAATTGCACCCATAGCCAAGAGCAGCCTCCACGTTATTACCGGAACTACTCCACTCGTCAGGAACCCTAGTGCGACTAGAGGCCCGGCAACTAGACCAAGGCTCTGCATTGAAAATACCATTCCTATAAATCTTCCTCTGTTCTTGGTGTTGGAATATTCGCTCATGATTACGGAACTGGTTGCATAATCCCCACCTATACCTATGCCGAGAATGAATCTCCAGGCTATGAGAGCAGCAATTCCATTTACCGGGGTGAGAAATGCACTTCCCAGTGCTCCTATGACGAGAATGATGAGCTCGAGTCCATAAACTGCCTTTCTGCCAAGTCTGTCCAGTAGCCTTCCGAATATCGTAGCGCCAACCACTGCCGCTATGAGTGCCGTCGAGGCTATTAGAGACGTTTCAAAAGTTGTTAACTTTTGCCATCCAGCTAATGGAAGGAGCGTTAGGACTACTCCTATGATGAAGAGATCATACGCATCTGTGAAGAAACCCATACCCGCAGTAAACCAGGTTTTGTAGTGGAATCCGGATGCCTTTGATCCGTTGATTGCTTCAACAATTCTGTCAGTATCACTGTCCATTTGTCATCGTATCTTCTACAATTGCAATGTCAAAGAGATGATGAAAGTAGTATACGTCGGCTACTTACCACTCAATATAATATATAGAGAGCTCTTTTTTCCTGATCCGACAGAGATCAAATCGTTGACCCACTAGTCATTGATTGTGATTTTCTTCAACATAGATGAGTCATCAGTTCTGCCAGAGGCAAAAGTACTCTTTCTTATGGAAACGATTATCTAAGTTGCAATTAACTTGTACCTTCAATTCCTCAATATCTTGCTCCCTCTAACGTTTTGCTTGTTTCAACATCTATCAGGCTCAAATTGTGGTTTGGTAAGAGAAAGTGTCAGAAGCATTGAATCCTACGTCCGCATGACTCTTCCCTCTGAACATAACTGATAGACTCCGAAGAAATTTGTGTGATTTCAGCTACCACTATAGGAACTTAGAATGGTTGAATAAAGAAAACACCTATTGAGCATTCGTTTTAATACAGGCGAGGTTGAATGCCGGTTATTTTTAGCCCTGATGCTTGTTTGTCTTTGATAGTGGCGTTGACATTTCTGAAATAAGAAATACTCCTTAAGGGCCCTTTTCTCAATCTCGAATCATTGAAACCCTTGCATTCAAGTCCGTCATTTCCCATCGGGGAAGGGTTCAGCAACTGAGGATTTCTTCCTTCTCTTACGCGAAGTCGGTCAAATCTCTCATATGTCCATTGCCGCTTAACCGTCTACACTCAATGACCACTGCGAAGAAATGTCTCAACACCGATTTTATGAGGCAATGGAAAATCTGTGACTAAAAATACTAGCAAATGAAACGGGAAATTGGAGTCAACAAACTGTTGCGGATACCCGCGTCGGTCTTGACGCTGAATATTCTTCACTCTTGATTATCCAGGTATCAGAATAAGTAGCCCAGAAAAAGCCCGAGGAATGTCGAAATTATCCAGGTAGCTACTATCAACAAGAAAGGTCTGAGATTTATTGCTTTGAATTTGTACGAAAGACCACTTCCGACAACACTTGCAGAAAGAGTTTGACTATTGGAAAGGGGGATGCCCAGTATGGTTGCAATCTCTACAAAAACTGCACTGCTCAAGAGAGAAACGACTGCACTCGAGTATCTCATGCTATACATTTCCTCTCCGACCCTTCTTATTGCACCCTTGCTGAAGAAGATAGAGCCTATTGCAATGCTAACAACCATAACTGCAGTAACTGAAATGCCCCCTCCTACTAAATTAAGAATGAACCCCAGAGTATTAGCACCGAGCGTGAAAGAAGTGAAAAAGGCTGCACAGACCAACAGCCACTTTAGTGCTGTCGCGGTCTTCCAGATATCACCTGATGTCCTTCTTAGTAAAATTTTATTCGAGAAATATGAAATAGCAACTGACATAATAGGAGATGCTATCCACATAATCACAATCAGCATTAGGAGACTTTCTTCCGGAATCTTGCCTAGGTGGATAGACATCCCAATTACGGTGCCTACCAGTACCATTGTGAGGGAGAGCGGTGACCTAAGGACTGTCGCCAGAGTGAACGCGAGTATAGATATTAAAAGAGCTATTGAGATGTAAAAGAAGGAGTGAGGAAGCAATGCTGAAGCGGCATAACGCAGTTTATCGCCCTCAAGAATCAGCCCTGCCGAATATCCTAGAATTCCTATTAAGATTCCTGTACTCCTCCTTACGATCTTTGCCCCAATGAGGGTTCCAACAGAAACGGAAAGGTTATTGCCTGAAACTAGAATTGTGAGGAGACTGCCCAAAAATATTGCAGTGAGGAAAAGTTGCATTCTATCTTGTCAGAGATTCATATATAGACAAGATAAGATCTGCAGCGTCCTCGCAATCATCCACCATGTCATCGATCTTGTGTACCATGCTCGTGACGTGGTTAAAAACTATGTAGTTCATCTCATCTGCCCTTCGATAAGTTTCGTCCAGTACAGAATCCTTCAGATCGTCTACCGCTTCCTCTATTATCTCGATTTTCTTCCTGTAATCTCTTATCTTATCCATTCCTGTCTCTGAAAGCATCCCCTTTACGCAATTCATTGCATCCTTACCAGAAGTGAGCATGTGAACAAATTTTTGGTAAAGAGGCCCAATGACTAAAGAGATGTTTCCATTCGTTGGCATGTAGTCAAAATTCATGCGTTTTATTTCCCTGCTTAGGTAGTAGGATCGATCTATCACGTCATCCAGTCTATTGATGAGGAATAGTAGATTGTCGATTAAACTCGGGTTAATGGCACCCCTAGTTATTAGCGCGTTAAATTTTTTTGAGTAGTTGTCCCCTTCCTTTTCCTTCATCTTTACCGTCTCGTTTAGAACCTCCAGTGCTCCTCTTTCCCCCTCCATCATCTTTATTAGAACGTCTGCAACGCTGACAGCCAAATCTGGGTAGACTGTCAGTTCGTTCAGCAGGTTTCTTTCTCCAATGCTCGTAAACCTCTTGAACAAGGAAGGTTTTTCCATTGCTGACCAATTCCAGCAACTTTATAAATTTGTTCTGTGCTCATTGACGGAGATTTCCGACGTAGAAACTGATGCTTTCCAAATCTGTTTTACTTATCATGTCATCACGTTTCCTAGATTCCATCTACCCCCTCTTTAGCCTGAAATTCATCAGTTCCATACGGAATCGTGCAGGGCTAACGAATGGACATAGCTGGTTACTCAAACAATAAAATAAAGTTTCTATCTGTAATTTTTCAAAATTTTTTTTACTCGCTTTAATAGAAAACTTATCACCTCTGCCGGAAAGAAAAACAACACAATTTTGGGTCATGAGTATTCAAGAAGAGACTCGCTCACTTTCTTAATCGAATCAATTTTTGACTCATGCTCTGGTGTTTCGCAATACCTGAAAATTATGCTTTCTGACGACAATAGTCCCGGGCAGATTCGCTTAAATATTTAAGCGAAGCCTAGAGTTATGTTGAAAATGAGTACACATACCAAGAATGTACTAATTGTTTTAAAAAGTTCACCTTTTGCGGATCAGTAACAATTCCACTAAGAAGTAATTCTTACTCAATCACTATGACGGATTCACTTCCGAGATCTTTGAAGGCCTTGTCTTGCGTGATCATAACTTCATTGTTTGCAATACAGACTCCGAACATTAACAAGTCATTGTCGCTCATCATCTTGCCTTTTGAGCTAAGAGATTTGTATGCTTTAGCAGATGAATTTATTGACAAATCGGTAGAATGATAAATCCTTAAGTTATCAATAGCTTCTTCCAAGGCTTTTCTATTTTTGTATTTCAGCAATTCGTATTGATTCACAAATGTCATCGACAGCTCATCTCCTGGAAATGTATTTACCAATTTTACTATTTTCTCCTTCCCAATTAGGTAATCTATTATGACATTGGTATCGAGCAATACCATTTGATCACATTTCCTCGATGTTCCTGATTCTATCCTCACTGATAAGCTTCTTAAATTCCTCCAATTCTTTGGAGTTGGACTTAAGTGACCCTGCGAGTTTTGTGAAATTCCGACTCCGATTGGACGCTTCCACGAGTTTGAGCACAGCATCTGAAAACGACATATCCTTTCTCTTTGCCTTTAGAAGCGCATTGTATGCAGCGTCTGATAATGTAACAGGTTTTGTCATGTCTAATATACATATCGTATACGTATATATACTTTAACAATACAATCTTTTTGAGGTTGCTACGGAGAAACAAGAATTGTGAATAATACCAGATTCAGGTAACTCATTACGTCTAATTCCTAAACTCAGGGTAAATAAATATCTAACGTACGTATATTTCCCTTGACAGTCTCTGGCTATGGTGATTGAATGAAATCTGACACGACAAAAAGAGGAATTTTAGTGATAGCGCACAGAGGAGGAGGCGAACTTTTCACAGAAAATACAATTACCGCCTTCAAGAAGGCAGAAGAACTCGGGGTGGACGCGATCGAGTGCGACATCCACTTGACAAAAGATGACCACATAGTAATATCTCACGACCCAGATCTCAAAAGAATGGCTGGAATTGACCGCCGAATTTCAGAGATGTCCTTTGATGAAATATCCAAGGTGAGTCTGAAGGGCGGAGAAAGGATACCCTCAATTGAAAGTGTGTTTGAGGAGGTCGATATACCTCTGATAGTAGAGTTGAAGAGCCTAGAAATGGTAGGTCGGGTTATACGACTCTTGGAGGAGCGCCCCGATTATCTGAAAAAGGCTGTTTTCATTTCGTTCTATCACAAAGCTATGCTGATTATCAAGGAGAAGTTTGAAAATGCTACGACTGGGGCACTATTGGCTGGCTTCCCTGTGGATCCAGTGTCCGTGGTGAAAAGCTGCAAGTCAGATACGCTCTCGATATACTATGAGGGGCTTTCCAAAGACTACGTGGAAATGTGCCACAGAGGGGGAATAATGGTAAGCGTCTGGACTCCCAACAGCGAGAGTGACATCGATGCAGTAATTGCTGCGGGGGTCGACTCCATAGCATCGGACCGTCCTGATCTAGTTCTAAGAGCCTTGGGCAGAACTTAACCTTTATTTCGTTTCAGCAAGAGCCTCAAGTGACTTTCCCTTTGTTTCTTTTCCGAAGATCAATGTTACTGCCAACCCAGTGACGGATAGAACTGCAAGGAATATCATTCCTACTCCGTACCCGAAGGGAGCAGCTATAAAGCCAAAGGTGAATATTCCAATCACGGCTCCAATCCTGCTTATTGTCGTTCCGAAACCTTGGGCGGTCGCACGGATAGAGGTTGGATAAAGTTCCTGGGGATAAATTGAGTTGGTTATACCAGGTCCCATTTCCTGCATTATTTCGAATCCAATGAATAGAGCAACTATTGCTATGATGTCAGGGGGTCCCCTCAGAATAAAGCCTGCTACAAGTAGCGTTAGAGCCATACCCAAAAAACCAATAGCTGTGATGATTTTCCTACCCGCAACATCTATGAAGAAGAAAGTCAAGACTCCCCCGAATATTGCAATGATTGCAATCACGGCGGCCGTGAACGAAGCTCTGGAAGAGGTAAGACCTAAAGTTACAAGTATGGTTGGTCCATCAAGGGCTATCACATAAGTGACCGCATCCAGGATGAACCAAAAGATAGAAATGAAGACAGTCGCAGCTATGAACCTTTTGCTGAATAGCATTTTAAGAGAAACCTTTTCTTGCTTTGCTGTTCCAGCAATACTTTCACCAGTTACCACCTTTTCAATAGATTCCTTTGCTTCAGCAATCTTTCCTTGGCTTGCGAGCCATCTAGGTGTTTCCGGTACAGACGCCCTCATAACCAGAACAATTATTGCTGGTATTATTCCAATGAGGAACATGTACCTCCATGACTCTGCGCCCAGTGGAAGGAACACGTAACCCATTAAGTATGAAAAAGCGGCACCTATAAACCAAGCAAGTCCGCTAATTGTTAGAAGTCTACCCCTAGATTTAGCAGGTGCATATTCTGCTATAATGGTTGGACTAATGGCATAATCTGCGCCAATTGCAACTCCTAGAAGAAGCCTAAAAAGTAAGAGTTCCATATACGTAGCAGAAACGGCCGTTAGAATCGTGAAGATCACGAAGAACATCATGTCCCAAAGGTAGAGCGACTTTCTGCCATTCCTGTCAGTAAAGTATCCTCCTAGCACTCCACCAAAGATCATTCCTATTAATGTTGACCCAATAAGGAGTAGTTCTTCTTCAGCACCGAGATGGAATTCGGTGACTAAAATTAGTATAGCTACGGAAACAATGGATATGTCAAAGCCATCAAGAAAATACCCAGCTGATGATAAGGCTGTAATTCTGAGATGTATGGCCTTCACTCTGCTATCATCCAGAGAATTGAACATTCATATCATCCATCTTCGCTAGCATAAAGATTTTATTCAAGTATTATAAGTGCCCGAAACTCAACCAACTATGGCTCATCAAAATATATATCAACATTGGTCATCAAGGAAGGTGGAACGCCTTTTCTTCGATAGCTCTGTTGGAAGAATATCGTACATTCGAAGAGAGGGAAAGGGTATTTTGCTGTTCATCCACGGGTTTACGGCGTCTTCGGATATATGGAAAGATTTGATAGAAAAAATGGACAGTCGTTTTTCGATAATATCGATCGATTTGTTTGGCCATGGGGGATCAGGATTGCCCAATTTGCAGTACAATGATTTCAGCTTAAGAAAACTCATTAGAACACAATCTGAAGCCATCTTTGAACTCCTTGACCATCTAAAAGTCAAGGAATATTCTATGATAGCAAGCTCGTTTGGTGGGCTTATCTCGATTGATCTGGCAACCTCATTCTTAAAACCAGAGAGGCTAGTACTTATCGATTCTGCTGGTTTAACTCCAGGAGGAGATCGGAAATTTGAAAATGGATTCAAAGCCCTAATGAGCTTCTATGCAAATGAGACATCTAGACATTTATACCCTATAGCCGAAATATTCAAATCCTTAGATAGGGGAGAACAACTGATAAATCCTGTTATTGCTAGGAACGTTGATTTTCCAATTTGCATCATCTGGGGGTCAGAGGACTACATATTCGACCCTGAGTATGGGAGAAAGTTTTCTAACTTGTTTTCCAGAACGGAATTTCACATCATAGAGGGTGCAGGTCATACTCCCTTCACTACGCACCAAAAGGAAGTGGCTGAAATAATCAACAAGTTCATATTTACAAATATTAGCTCCCATCATAAGCACTAAGGTGGAAAAACAAGCAGGAGAGCGTTTCCCAAATCCTCGAAACGCTACAGTTTTTAAACATTTGCGCCTCTGCTGATAAGTGTTTGAGCGGCGGTGATTTAAAATGTAGTCTGTAAGGCGTCCATGATTGAACCGTTGGAAACTGAGCCAGAAATTACTGAACGTTAATCTCCCTGAACGGAAATAAGATCGTCGGATTATTCTTTGCTCCTTCCCATGCTTGCTGCAACGATCCTGAAGTGAAATGGATGGGTATGATTTTCTTACAGCTACTTTCGTCTGCGACCTTCATTACTACGGAATAAGTGGAGTGTTTCCAGAAATTTGCCAGTTGATTGTTAGCGTCAGCATACGTCATTTCGTGTATGAGATAGTCTGCTCCTGATGCCGCTTTGACGATATTTTCTGAATAAGACGTATCACCACTGTACACGACTGAACCTTCCGGGTGATCTATAAGATAGATGTTGTCAGGTATCGTATGATTTCCATCATAAGAAGTTATGAAATCCAGTTTGTTCCCTTCTATGAATTTTACATTTATTTTTGATTTATAACTGGGCGGAGTGTTCAATAGTTCTAACATTTTTTCGATTGCGTCTCCAATGCCCTTTGGTCCCATTATCGTGAGTTCATCTCCCACTTTCTCCTCTGCCCTGTGCCATAAAAGCTCTGGAATACCCGAGAAGTGATCTAGATGCATGTGTGATATGAGAACGCTCTCTATCTTTGTGGGGTCAATGTGATTCTCGATCAATGATTCCATCGTATGGGGTCCAAATTCAATTATCGTCTTATCATCTATGGACACTGCCACGTTCCTTTGAAATTCGGAGATATGGGAAGACCAGATGCCTAGAAATTTGATTTTCATCCAACTCCCTATCTCTCGGTGAGTTCCTCAAGAGTTTTGTTCTTCGTTTCGGGTGCTAGAAATACCGTGAGGATCATTCCAATGAGTCCGGCAACGGAGAAGAATAGCAGACCGTAACCGAGCCCATACAGCGAAACAATGGTTGGAAAAGTTGTAAGACCGAGTATCGCCCCTATCCTGCTGATAGAGGTACCCCATCCCTGCCCGGTAGCTCGTATGGAAGTTGGGAACAATTCCTGACCGTAGACGAAATCGGTACTTCCCATCCCCCACGATTGAGTGAGCTCGAATAGTATGTACATAGATGCTATCAACGCTCCTATGGTACCTACGGCGAAAGCATCCTTTGGTATCCTAAACGCAACGAATGCCAGTACAAATAAGGACATGAACATACCCAAAAAGCCGAGAATTGTTACTGGCTTCCTCCCCCAACTATCTACAGTCAAAATGCAGAGGATTGATCCAATTATTGCTATGGACGAGAAGATCGCGGAACCCAGGATTGAAAGGCTGTGTGTCAGGCCAAGAAGCACAAGAATAGTTGGAGTGAATAGACCTATTCCGTAGAATGCAACATCGTAGAAAAACCATGCAGTGCCAAAATATATCGTATTTTTCACATACTTACTGTTGAAAAGAGTGAAGAAGGAAACCCTCTGTCTTGAAGAATTGATGTCGTCAGACTTTCCAACAACCTGCTTCTCTATATCCCTCGCCCCTGATGAATTTCCCCGATTCGCGAGCCATCTTGCTGACTCCGGAACCTTTCTCCTCAGTACAAGGACTGCAATTGCAGGAATTATTCCTATCGCAAACATCAATCGCCACGAATTGCTGCCGAGCGGCAGAAGCAGATAGCCCACAACATAAGCAAAGGCTGCGCCGACCCACCATGCTAGTCCATCACTGGCGAGGAATTTCCCCCTAGATTTTTTTGGAGAAAACTCTGAAATTATGGTTGCTCCGATAGCATAATCGGCTCCTATAGCCAATCCTAAAATAAGCCTGAATGTGAAGAGTGACCAAAAGTTGAAAGATACACTTATCAGTGCGGTGAAGACGATGAATATCACCATGTCCCACATGTACATGAACTTCCTCCCTCGCAGGTCCGTCACATAACCTATGGAAAGTGCACCGAAGAGCATTCCTATAACCGTTGAGGCAGCCATCAACCCCTTTCCCAGTGGAGTTGAAGCGTAACTGAAAGCGGATAATGCAGTTATGATTGTAAGTGCGACACCGATTATTGAGATATCATACCCGTCGAGAAAAGTGCCTGCAACAGAAAGCGCAGTGATTCGAAAATGTGTCTTGTTCGGTGAAGCGTCGTCAAGCGAACTAAAAACAGATTTTTTTGTTTCCCCCTCGCTCATAATTTCGCATTGGTCGGGAGACCATAAATTTGACCTATATATTATCTATACAAGCAGCGGCTCCGCCATCTATATAGCTCTACGTAGAATAAAGCGAATCCACTAATGTAGTCTTTCTCCATCCTCCTTCAGGTGATTGGAATGTACGAAGAATGCCGTTATGAATTGAAACAAGGGAAGAAAACGACAAACAGAATCAAAGAAGCAGAACTTTCACGCTATCTTGCCGATGAGTATCCTCATGATCCCGTTGAATTTGTCCTTTTGGAGGGAGTGAGAAAGAAGAACAGATCGAGAGAATTTTTTTGAAAAAATTAGATCGACATTCGAGCACAAATAAGACAAAACTTCATTCCATTTATTATTTTAAGACGTTAAAGTATTCAATGGCATCACTGAGTCCATTGGTAATACACCCATAGTCAGGTTCCACAAAATACTCGTGGAACGAGAGAATGTATTTGCTAAACTAGAATATTTCAACCCCGGAAGGAGCATAAAAGATAGGATGGTTCTCTTCCTATTCAATGGGGTGGGAAAGAAGGGTTTGATAAAGGATGAAGTCGTAGAGAACTCATCCGGGAACACGGGTGCAGCGATAGTGATGATTCTGCAGTGAGAGGGTACAAAGCAGCACTGACAACTCTCAAAAAGATGGGTGATGTAAAAACCTTGACTTCGCAGAGTTATAGAGATTATTGGCTTATCATGTCCTGAATTGCCCGTTATTCCTTGTTCATCGGATAGAAATGTCAATTTCTATATGGTCCCATAGGGTTTATGGAAGCATGGGTTATAAGGATCCTGAGGACTTCAGTAAAAACACACGGATATTCCTCATTCCGCAGAGCAACTCTAGGATATGAGGAAGAAAAAGCTGGAGGGAGATGATCAGACGGTTCATCGATGACCCGATGAACTATCTAAGGGAATAGTTCAAGAGGGACACATCAGAATCAGTATTCTCCTCCGATAAGGGAACTGCTGGCGGTCTGATATATCAGAGAAGGAAGGACAGAAAAGAAACATCTGGATTCTGCAAGGGGTCCATCCACAATTTAATGTTGCTGCATGGTTAGGGGACTTTTGTCCGAATATCCCACATCTGCACTATATCTTTACTGAAATCCTAAAAACAAGGGTTCCGCGAGCAATGTAATGATAAGAAAGGGACTCCCTCGGAGGAAGACGACTAAGGAGTACATGAGAATCAACGGGCACAGCATTAGGCAGCTCAATTACCTACGGCACATTAATCCTGGACTACTGAAAGTTCAGAGCAAGGGCCAATCAAGAGTAATCTGTCCGAAGACTCCAGTAAGTTGAATAAGTAGGTTATTCTTAAATATAGAAAGCATTATTCAGACTAATAACAACAGAGAGGTCTGAAATTTTGGAATTAATAATAATGCGTCATGGAGAGGCTGGAACTCGAAACACAATCAACCACGATTCTGAGCGGTCCCTTACCGTTGAGGGACGGTCGGAAATGGAGAAAATTGCGAAATCTCTCAAGTCACTCAAGATAGGTATAGATGCGATAGGTACGAGCCCACTGAAGCGCGCCCACGAAACGGCAGAAATAGTTGCCAACGTGTTTAGGTTGGCGAGGAAGTTGGAGATATGGGAAGAGCTAAGCCCCGAGGGAGAAATGAATGAACTGTTCGAAAGACTCTCAAAGATGAAGGAAGATTCAACCGTTCTAATAGTCGGTCACGAACCTTACCTTAGCACCCTGATTGGGGATCTGATCTCTAACAGGAATGGAACACGGATCGTTCTCAAGAAGGGTGGAACCGCAAAGGTTGTCATCAATTCACTGGTCCCGAAGGCGTCTGGAGAGCTCAAATAGCTCCTAACTCCAAGGCAAATCAAGAAGATATCATAGAACCTTCGACTCAAACGAGGAAGCCTTACAAACCTGACATCAACATACCCAACACCTCCTGGAGAGTTTCTGTCATCGACCTTGGGTACAATTCTCTAAAGATGGTGCGCTACGAAGTCA
>JAKATW010000048.1 GCA_021827945.1 Thermoplasmata archaeon | reverse complement strand
TCGTGTTGCTCTCGTCCATTGCATTCTACTTTTCGACCGGTTCTAGAAACTACTTTGCAGACGTCGTTTTGCAGACTGTCTTCCTCATCCCGCTCCTCGTTATCTCTTCGTACCTCGAATATTCAATTGACCTCAAGTACAAGAGAGTGAAAATTGGATACGTACGATACGTCAGGAACTCGTTTAGTTATCTTTACCTTGCGACTCCGTTTTGGATAATGTCTGCTGCGGTTATACTGTCATCTGGAAACCCATATTTAGCATTCCTCTGCCTGGATATCATATTCCTCTTGGCCATAATCGCAATGATTGTAAACGTCAGAGTACGAATATTGAAGAGGGCGTCGAAGGAGATCGAAAACACCAGCATTGTCCAACGTGCGAAAGGGATTGCGGAGAGGATGGGAATAAAAATATTTAGCTTCAGGGTAGTTGACTGGAGTAAGGCGAAGATCGCAAATGCATTCCAGGCCGGTCTATCAAATTACTACGTGTTTGTAACCAACTTCCTTCTAGAGAATCTCACTGATGATGAAAGCCTGGCTATAATTGCGCATGAGATTGCACACGCTCAAAGGAAACATCTCAAAAAAACGCTGACATTTGCGACCATCGCAATGATCTCCATCGGAAACATTCTCTTTGCCACTTTAGTTTTGAAATTGGGCGTAGAGATCAGGACAGGGTTTGTAATGGGAATCGTCTTTTCTATTTTCCTTACCCTCTATGTCATTCTCCCATTCATCCAGAGGAGGTTCGAGAGAGAAGCGGACATGATCGCAGCGCAGTTTACGGGTCCAACCCTCCTTGCTGATTCTCTCATGAAGGTAGCAAGGCTGAATCATTCACCAATCAACATACCGAGTTACCTGAATCTCAGTCATCCGAGCACTTCTGAAAGAGTGGATTATCTTAAGGAATTAGAAAACTCAAAGAAAACATAACAATGGAAATCGCGTAGTGACCAGCAGTGTCATTACAATGGTCAGAAAGTCAACCACAGACCTGACGATCGCTCTCCTTTGACAATTCGCAGGCACAATTGAGAAAGAGAGTAATATAGATTCTTAATTCAGAAGACCGTAATGGAAATTAAAGTTGGACAGAAAACAACCCATACCCGCGTTTTCACAGAGGATGATGTGAAACTTTTCGGGGATCTATCGGGAGATAAAGGAATTCACCACGTTCAACCAGACAGTCTTGGCAGAATTATGGTTCAGGGACTGCTGACTGCAACGATTCCAACGAAAATAGGCGGAGACATGAATTTTATAGCGAGAGACGGTTGTTTTCATTTTCTCAGACCGGTCTATGTAGGTGATACGGTAAAGTGCGAGGCAGAAGTCACCAAGGCAGAAACAGATGAAAGATATGTCCGGCTTAGTATCGAGTCGAGATGTGTGAACCAATTAGACGAGCAAGTAATGACTGGTGAGATAAGTGGCGTGATCAGATTGAAGCAGACTAAATGATTAAACTCTCCAATATGGCATAGCTCCTCCATTCTTGATGTCTAGACTTTCTTGGTGAGTGGTTCGGATGATCCTTTAACGTATCATTAAGGCTAAGATAGACAGCCATCCTATTATACGATAATTGCATCAAAACAGAGGGATAGATATGGTAACAAAATTGGCTTCAGTTGCAATAGAGGATTATCTCATAAAAACGAGAAGAATATTTCATCAATATCCAGAACTAAGCTTTAAGGAGTTTGAGACTTCCAAGAGGATTGAGAGAGAACTGACGAGGATGGGTCTTGCACCCATCAGAATGGCAAAGACAGGTTTGATAGCAGATATACAGGGGAAATCCAAGGGCAAAACGGTGGCCATAAGGGCGGATATCGATGCGCTTCCTGTAACGGAAGAAAATACCTTCGATTACAGGTCAAAAAGGGAGGGAGTGATGCACGCATGCGGTCACGACTCTCACATCACTATGGCTCTCGGGGCGGCCAAACTGCTGAGTGCCAAGAGAGATTTCAAGGGCACAGTTAGGATGCTTTTCCAGCCTGCAGAGGAGTCACCGCCAGGGGGAGCAATTGAAATGATAAGAGAGGGTGCACTAAATGGCGTTGACTACATAATAGGACAGCACGTTGCTTCGGAAATTCCGTCAGGGAAGGTTGGGATTTACTACGGTGCGATGATGGCCAATGCAGATGAAATCAGGGTTAAATTAGAGGGGGTCGGTGGCCACGGAGCCGCCCCTCACGAGACGACAGACGCCCTGTTGATTGCCAGCGAATTTGTTGTCCAGGCCCAGACAATTGTGTCTAGAAGGGTGCCGCCATTCAATCCCGCAGTGGTGACATTTGGAACATTGAACTCAGGTTACAGGTACAACATAATTGCAAAATATGCAGAGCTGACAGGAACGGTAAGGACATTTGACAAGGGGACTCAGGATCTGATTGGAAAGGAATTAAAACGGATTCTGGATGGACTGTCTAAAGCAACTGGATGTAAGTACGAATTCTCGTACATCAAGGGATATCCTGCCACCATTAACAACGAAAGAGTTTCAAAGGTGGTGGAAGAGGCTGCATCTGAAGTACTAGGAGAGGAAGGAGTCGTACATCCAAACCCATCAATGGGAGGGGAGGATTTTGCTTATTATCTGCGGAAGATTCCTGGTGCATACTATTTTCTTGGTATCGGAAATAAGGAAAAAGGAATCGTCAGCCCAGAGCACAGCTCCACGCACAAGATAGACGAAAGCGTATTGAAATACGGAACAGAGATTCTACAAAGGAGCGCAAAGAAGTTGCTTTCGTAACAATGCGAGCGCCGAGCATTAATATTTAGTTAAATGCGATAACATTAATACCTCCGGAACTATAACCTATCGTGGGTACGACAGGGATTTATTCAGTGACTGTCACGGACGAATTATCCAGGACAAAGAGAATACTAGGAAATGACGGCAATTACAAGCTGATTGAGAAGTTCGCAAGGGATATTCGGTTAAGTGGACTTACCGATTTCAGGGTAATGTTCTACGTTACCAGGTTGAGACACATAGCACAGATCCTGAAAGAGAAGTTCGATGATCCGGAGGAAGACGACCTGAAGATCTGTGTCGAGCATCTGTCGGAAAAAGGCATAGCTCCGAGGAGCGTCGAGGACTACAAGCAGACGCTCAAGAAGTTCTATTCCTGGCACCTGAACGATAAGAAGTACAAGAAGGCCTGTTCATGGATCCACGTCAGGACCAACGTTGACAGGTTGAAGAAATCGGAGGAAATGGTGACAAAATCCGAAGTGGACAAGATCATTGCGAATTGCAGGTACATCAGGGACAAGGCCCTGATATCCCTGCTTTATGATTCCGGCTGCAGGATAGGGGAAATACTAACTATAAGGCTGAAGGATCTTGAGCTTGATGACAGGGGGATGTCGGTAAGAGTCACCGGTAAGACGGGAGAGAGATCCGTCTACGTGATCGGTGATAGCATCTCATACATCAAGCAGTGGAGAGAGTCTCATCCAGATAACTCAGATCCGGAGGCCTTGTTGTTTATTGACCTAGTTGAAGGTAAGGCCCTTGATTATTATGCTGCCAGGAAGGCAATAGTCACGGCTGTCAAGAGATCCGGAATAAAGAAGAGAGTCCACATCCACCTTTTCAGGCACACCTACGCTTCCAGGTATGCGGAGGTCCTGAGTGACGGAGTTTTGAAAGCGCAGCTGGGATGGACCGGTTCCTCCAGGATGGTTCAGAAATATGTCCACCTTAATGGATTGCAGACAAAGAATGCTATCAGGGTAGCAAACGGATTAGAGCCATTGGAGAAGACTCTGAAGAGTCCTGAACTCAAGATTTGCCAGAGATGCGGAGAGAAGAACCAAAGCACCGCTTCATATTGTTTCAAGTGCTGGTTCCCACTCACCACTGAGGCAGCTCTAAGGCTGCGTGACAATCAGAAGAAGATAGAAGAGTCTCTCGTAAAGCAGAACAAGATCAGCCCTGAAATGCAGAATATCTTGAACAACATACCAGATTACGAGAAAACAGTGTTCCTTGCAGCAGCTGTCAAATCTCTCCTGGATGAGAAGAAAGCTAAGGGGAATCCTTGAAGAATATTTCTATGAATACTAAGGGGGAAGTTGGAAGAACTTAGAAAAATCTTATGGTCTAACCGTAAATCCTAAAACTCCTGATAGAATTTTCCATCCCTGACATCATACATGTATGGGACAAATTCCAATCTTCTACTTTTCAAGACACTCTTGTTAACTACATAACTTTCATCTTCAATGTCTCTATTCTTCTTGACTCTATCCACTACCCCTTGACTAAATCCCCTAGAGGTGAAAAAATAAGACTGAAGAATTTGTATGTCATCCCATTTGGTCTTCTTAAGTTGCTCTCCATACTCCTTTGTCATTTCAATTGAGTTGTGTATCCACTTGTCTATTTTGTCATATGATACTTTGGTATCTTTGCACTCGGCAATGACAACTGGAAGATCTCTGTTATCAAATCCTACGATGTCAATCTTTCCAATCTTAGGAAAGTAATAATCCCTCTCCACTCGTTCAATTTCACTCCATTTGTCAACCAGAAAGTCAGCACATAGAAATTCAAATGAAGCTCCGCTTACATCCGGTAGCCTTTCTACAAATATATCATAAAGCATCCTTAGTGTCTTATCTCCCAATTCGTTATAAAACTCAAAGCCTCTAGCAGTCGGCATATCTTCACGTACGTACTTTGCTATCAGCTCTATAACCAACTTAGTTGGTTTTGCCCTGAACACGCCTATAACTGTTGCATTTCTATCTAGCCTAGTCCTTTCGAGACCTACTGATGAATTTTGAATTCCGATTTCTTTGATTTTTTCGTGAATATGTATATCTCTCTCTGTCTCCTTTTCGAAGTACATTTCCCTATACTTTTTGACCTTTTCAGTGGTCAATGTACCCTCTAAAAATTTGATGATATCATCCTTGTCATAGTTTTTGGGTATTGATTTCAGGCCTTCTTTCTTAACTATCTCCTCAAGGTCATCTTGGTCTAACTTCCTAAGAAAACCTATGCTTGGCATATATTTGAGAGAGATTTGACGTTATTTAAGCATTGCTTCATTTCTTTAGAATAGTAATAAGAATAATCAATACATGCATATCACTTGGATGTTGTTTTTTAAGGAGATACAACAATCTCTATTTCCCTTCCATTAGATCTGAGCTCCCACCGGATCTTGTCTCCTTCCTTCAAATCAAACTGCCTAAACTATCTAGATTCAACAATTGATCCCTCTACCACTTCAAATGTCGTTTTATCACAACTGAAGTAGATTCAGCCGCTAAAGTTAGAAGAAAGAAGGTACATCCCGCTATTACAGAGGCTTCAATGACCTCGTAGGAAGAAAGAGGAGTAGGGGCAGAGGCGAACAAGGAAACTAATAAAAAGAAGACAACAATCAAGCTCCAAATTAAAATTAGTGAAACGATCTGAATTTCCTTTGAGGTATTTCCTGGCTCTATCACGGTTGCCTTTACTATAGTCACTAAAAGGGCAGGAAGTATGACCAACAATAGAAGCAATTTCATATAGTTCG
>JAKATW010000103.1 GCA_021827945.1 Thermoplasmata archaeon | reverse complement strand
TCCGATCTTGGAACAAGGATGATAAGCCTCAAACGTTAGGCCGCCCCTTTGGGTCTGTCTTTTTTTCACATTCTATTATTTGACGGAACTGACCATTTACTATTCAGTCTGGGGAATCATTATTTCCGCATTGCGAATAAAATGTTTTTGATACTTACTTACTGCATTTCCCAAAACAGAAGTATGAATGAATTGGCTACTTCTGCCAGGTACAGCAGATTTCGAAATTTCCAGAAAAAAGAGACCCAAAGTCGAACTTCAAGATTCCTTATCTTGCAAGCTCCTTCACGACGCTAGCCAAAAGAGTCCTCGGAAGGATCACTGGTCTCTTCAGAATTCTCGAAACCTGTTTCTTCATCTCTATAGAGTAGCCGATACAGTCCATCACGACCAACCGATCTGCAATTACACCATTCAATCTCTCAACGAAATTTCCTGGTGTTGAAGTATAAGGAGATATAGGAATGACTATCGCATCATTTCCGAGATTCCACTTCTTACGAAGCTGAATCTCTTGTTCAGCAGAAGGAATCAAGATAGTAATCGAATGTGTTGGGGACAGAGCTTCCACGACTTTAGACAAAAGCACAGATGGTTCTATCAGGAGTTTTTCGGATTTGAGCTCGGGGAATTCTCCCGTGCAGAACAGGCCAATGGCATCCACATCTCCCTCCATCCTTTCGATGCACCCTTGAAGACGCATGACAATTTTTGATCTGGACAGTTTGACTTCGGAACCATCCCTGAGCCTTGATACTAGAATGTAATCTCTACTAGACTCTGGCCCTAGAAGATCTACTTCTTTCTTACTTAGACCATCCAATGCACCGCATTCTAAATATTCTATACCCGCATCCCTTAGGATTGGACCTATGTCGTTCAGAATATCCGTTCTTGGAGACTCTCCTATCGTCAAAAAACCAACCTTCATCAGCTATGCCTCCTGTAGATGTTTCATGTTTCCATACTTGTCAGTTAGTTGTTTGAACTCCTTTTCGTCATAGAACTTTAGGGAACCCTTGCCAAACTCTTTTGCCACTTCAATGCAAAACCTGGAAACCTCTTCTATGTCAGTTTCGTGGCTGGCTCCGGTCGCTGATCCGGGCACGGCTGTCTCGGTGGAGATGGCTACACCAACAACGGGTGCACCTGTTGCGGTTGAAGGTTGCAAGATGCTATTGATGTGTCTGAGTCCGTTCTTGTACGGAGTTATGTCCTGCGTGGCGACGGGCAGGACCCTAGCCAGTTGTCCTGTTGTTATCTCCATTATCCTGACGAGATCTTGCGAAGGGGGGAGGATCCAGCCGTCCTTGATTGTCGGGCTTATCGCGAAGCCTCTGAAGTTGATTATCCTGTTTCCCTTTGTTGTGTCCAATGAAAGTATGGCGTCGCAACTTCCGTCGACTTCGTTCTCATTCATGGTATCCATATCGACTGGCGAGCCCATGAATGGAACTGGTTCGTGTTGAACGATTGGGGAATTGGGGCAAATATGGGTGGTAACGATTACATCTCCCTCAAGAAAGTCACTTCTCTTCTGCATATCTATGAGCTTTAGTGCAATCGATAGAGCTGCGATTGCTCCATCTCCATCAGATACCAGTCCTACTCTCTCGGGTCTGCTGCCTATTCCTCCAAGTCTTCCGATTATCCCAAGCGTTGGGGATTTACCAGAGCTGAGTTTACCTGTCCTTCCACTGATGACTATTCTAATGAACTCGGTGAACCCTTTTTCGCCTTTCACCTTTCTTACTCTTACATTCTTGGAGCCTCTATTTTGGAAGAAGCCTTCAACTCTCGATCCTGTCACCTTTCCATCATCTAACAAATCGTGTATTTCAATGACCTGACTCAACATTTTTATCACCTCTTTTCTTGTCCTTTCTCATAGAGCCATTCTCCCGTGACTCAGTACAGGTGGCACGCGACATAGTGACCTCCCTTCACTTCTTTCATCTCTGGTTCTAGAGATTGGCATTTGTCAAACACGTACGGACATCTCGTACTGAACCTGCAACCCTTGGGAAGATTCACAAAGCTTGGGATCTCTCCTTCGATAGTGGGCACACCGGAAGGTTTGAATTTCTTCTCTGATTCGGCAATTATGGGTATCGAAGATAGCAGAAGTTTCGTATATGGATGAAGGGGCTCCCTGAAGATGTCATAAGTCTTTCCTTTTTCCATTGTATGGCCAAGGTAAAAAATAGATATTCTGTTGGTGACGTTAGAGATTACAGATAGGTCGTGCGTGATGACAAGATACGTGAGGTTTAGCCTCTTCTTCAATGAGTCCAGAAGTTCAAGTATCTTCGCCTGGACTGAAACATCCAGGGCTGAAGTGGGTTCATCAAGGATGAGAAAATCTGGATGAAGCAGAAGGGCCCTAGCAATTGCGATTCTCTGTTTTTGTCCTCCACTCAGATTTGCAAGATAACGTGACATAAAGTCACTTGGAGGGAGATCAACCGCACCAAGTATCTCACCGATCACTCTCAATCTCTCTTCCTTGGGATATAGGTTGTGAACCTTGATAGGTTCCATCAAGATGTCCTTGACGCTCTTTCTAGGGTCAAGCGAGGAAGAAGGGTCCTGATAGATGTACTGAATCTTCCTGTAGATGAATTTCTTATCCCTTTTTCTGAGCTCGTTCAATTCCTCGTGCCTGTAATAGATTGAGCCATGGTCCAGCGGGTTAATTCCCATTATGGCCTTCGCCAGGGTCGTCTTTCCGGATCCGCTTTCCCCTACTATCCCATACGTTTCTTCCTTTTCAATTGAAAGATTGATGTTGTCCACCGCTTTAATCTGGCCAACAAGTTTCTTCGGGAACCCTCTATATATTGAGAAGTATACGCACGCTTTATCCACCGTAAGGATCTCAGCCACCTTCATTCCCCTCCGTACGCGTAGCAGGAAACGAAGTGATTCTTCTCAACTTCCTTCATGGTAGGTTCTTTCTCTGAACAGGCTTTAATTGCAACGGGACACCTGGGATTGAACCTGCAACCCGTTGGCGGTCCAACATAGCTCGGGATTGTCCCTTCGATTCCCCGAAATTTCTCGCCGCTCAGTTTTGGCACGGAAGACAGAAGACCTTTGGTGTATGGATGGAGTGGGTTATTGAATATGCCGGTTGATATGCCATTCTCCACGATCTTTCCAGCGTACATGATGTAAACCCTGTCACTGATCTCCCTCGCGAGGCCGAGGTTGTGTGTCACGTACAAGATGGAGAGCTTATACTTGTTTCGCAGGTCATTTATCATGTCGGTTATCTGCTTCTGGATTGTGACGTCAAGTGCGGTAGTGGGCTCGTCCGCCAGTATAAGAGAGGGGTTACCACTCAGCGCCATCGCAATCAATACTCTCTGTGCCATTCCTCCGCTCAGTTGGAAAGGGTAGTAATCGAGGACTAGATTTTCGTCAGATATTCTGACATCCCTCAGTAGCTTGATTATTTTCTCAGTGATCTCTCCTATCACCTTCTTGTTAGATCTCATCCCATAGTACGTTGGCCTGGAGACTCTCTTCATTCCCCTGAAAAGGAGCAGATCGACAAACTGTTCCCTGACCGTGAAAACCGGGACAAGCGATTCTTGGGGGCTTTGAGGTATGTAAGAAATCTTGCTTCCGCGATATTTTATGAATTGACTGTCTTCTAACGAAAGCAGATCCACTCCTTCGAACACTATGCGATTTTCGATGATCGAAGGTGGCGTAGCCAGAAGCCTGAGGATTGACTTGAGCAGGATGCTCTTACCGCATCCCGTCTCACCTACCAGCGTGACTACCTCCCCCCTATCAAGTTCAAGATTGACTCCATCCACTACCCTGGCGATCCCCGATGACGTATCGAAGCTGATCTTCAGGTTTTCGATGGAGAGAAGGCGGTTGTCCAAGTCAGGTCACCTCGACATCGAGGACGTCTCTCATGCCGTCTCCTATGAAGTTTATGGAGAGTATTATGAGAAGAATTATGAGGGCAGGGAAGAACGATACCCACCAATAGGCTGGCAGGTACAAACGACCCTCGGCCACCATTGCACCAAGTTCTGGGGTCGGAGGGTATATCCCAAGTCCGAGGAAACCGAGGCTGGCAACATTGAGTATGGCATACCCCATGTCCAGAGTAATCTTGACTATTACCGGAAACACGGAATTGGGAAGAATATGCGAAAATATAATCCTGAATCTGCCGGTTCCAAGCATTCTACTTGCCTCAATGTAATTTTGCTGTTTCACAGACAGCGTCTCTGCATGAACCATCCTTACGTACCAGGACCACCAATCTATTGATAACCCAAAGATAATGGATGTCATGCTGTGTCCCATCGCACCTATCACCAGGATCGCAATGATTAGGGGAGGAATAGAGAGAAACACATCCGTGACTCGCATAATGGCAGCCTCCACTTTTCCACCCACGTAACCCGCAATGAGACCAAGAGGGACACCAATGACAGCACCGATGATTGGTATTATAAGACCAACAAATATGGTAATTCTAGAGCCAACAAACGCCCTCGAGAATATGTCCCTTCCAAATTCGTCAGTGCCGAACAGGTGTGTCAGAGATACTGGACGGAGAGCTTGAGAGAAGTTGACATATGCTCCGACCTCTTTGGGATATGGAACGATGAATGGCGAGAGTATTGCAAACACGACGAAGAACAGAAACATCGCAAGACCGATTATTGATAGCTTGCTCTTCCGAAACCTGTACAACCGGTCTCTCAGAGTCTCAGACTTTATGTTTTGAATAAAATTTGATCCTATCCCAAAGGATGCTGCTATCCTCTTTATTTTTTTCTGGTTTCGTTCCCTAGCTGGGTTCCCGTTCATAATCTAATCCTCGGATCGAAATATTTGTACAGTAGGTCTACGCAGAAATTCACAACCAGGAAGACCAGTATTATGGCAATGGTACCACCGACAATTGCGTTGTAATCATTATAGAGGACAGAGTTTACCACATATCTCCCGAGGCCAGGCCAGGAAAATACCATTTCAACCACGTAGGCCATTGACAAGATGCTCGCGAACAATAGACCCAATACCGAAAGGGTCGGAATGAAAGCTACCCTGAATAGGTACTTATTCCTGATGATACTGGGGCTCATTCCGTTAGCAGTGATGGTGCTAATGAACGATTTGTTCTTGTTTTCGATAATTCCATTCCTCAGCAGTCGGACAGTCTGAGCTGTCGGAGATAGCGAGAGTACAAACGCTGGTAGAATTATGTGCTTGAGCGAATTGTACAGATCAGGCCAGTTGCCTGTGAGCAGACTGTCAATTACGACCATCCCAGTTATGTGGCGGGGGAGAGGAAGGAATGGATTGATTTGCCCTGAGACCGGAAGTATTCTAAGCCACATTCCGAACGCTACAATCAGGAGTATGGCCACGAAGAAGTTGGGGAAGGATATTCCTGTGAGGGCGTATACCCTCGATGCGTGATCAGCGAGCCTATTCTGTCTCATTCCTGCAGCAATCCCCAGTGGTATTCCGATCGCTAGCGAAATTAACATCGCTGCAATAGCCTCTTCAAGACTGTTCGGAAAATATTGGGCAACCGACGCGCTTACCGGTTGATATGTGACTATGGACATTCCGAGATTCCCGTGGAAAAAGTTCTCAAAGAAAATGAGAAGCTGAACGTAAATGGGTTTGTCTAGTCCCAGCTGACGCGTCAAGGCTTGGACCTGAGCAAGGGTGGCATCTGGTCCAAGTACTAGTCTTGCAGGATTTCCGGGAAGTAACCGGACGAAGATGAAGGTCAGCGCTATTGTACCCAAGAAGGTAGGAATGAACATTGCCAACCTCTTGGCAACGTAGGTTGAAAATTTCATAAAAAATCACAGAAAAAAAAAGTTAATTCTTAATGGTAGCCATCACGATTGCGGACTCGCTGATCAGTAGTGCTAGATCGGTAACGGCTGCGGAAGTCGTTTTAGTCTTGTCGATGTGGAAGTTGTAGAAGTGAATGTCAAATCCAAGGAGTCCGTAGAACTGGTACCCGTGGGTATAATTCCAGTAAGCTATTTGGTGGACAGCATTGTCGATCCAGATAACGGGTGCTGCATATGCTATGTCCTGTTGAATCTTATAGTAGAGTTGGTTTGCTTGTGTGACATTTGTGCTTGAGATAGCTTCCTGAATCATGTTGGATAGCGTCTGATTCTTGTAGAACATTGCAGCAGTGTATCCGGTTGCCTTCATTTCATATCTCGTAAGATAGTAGTCCGCTGCCGCCCACGATGCCGTGCTTGATAGCACAAAGAAGTTCGGCATGGTCGTGTAGTTTGCCGTCTGCGAAACCATGGTATCCCAGGGTTCTGGTACAATCTGCACATTGAGTCCGATTTCGGAGAGATCCGTCTGTAGCAATCCAGCCATTAACGATTCCCACTGGAGTGAATTGACATAAACGACCTGCAGCGTGAAAGATGAGAGTTTTGCCGGGCTGTATCCGGATTCGTTGAGGAGCGCCTTTGCCTTTGATACATTGAAGTTATAGGTCAGTACGTTGGGATTGTGTCCAGGTAGTGAGTTTACAACTGGTCCCTCTGCCTGAACTGATCCAGGGACAATTTTGGAGACCGCAGTAGCATAATCAAATGCATAAGATATGGCCTGCCTAACATAAGTGTTGTTGGTTGGTTCTTTCATGCAGTTCATCAGGATCATTTCAAGATTGAAGCCTGAATCGTTTTGCACGACTATTCCCGGAGTTTTTTCAAGCGTGTTGTAGGTCTGTGGCTGCAGAGTATAATCGGTCATATCGATCGCATTGCTCACCATGGAGGATTGCACGCTCGCTTCCTCCGTCATGGTCTGCATTATTGCAGTGCTGATCTGATCGCTAGTCCATCCCTTCCAGTACCTATCGAATTTTTGGAAAGTGATGCTTGTTGAAGGGTCATACGGCCCTAGCGTATAGGCTCCGCTTCCTGCGTCGTGTTGAGCAAGCCACGCTGTCCCGTAGTCACCATTAGGTCCATAATTGCCGGACGCATAGTGTGCAGAAACGAGATTTTTGTTTACCACGTACATGACATCCAGAGTAGAGACGAATGATGACCAAGGATGTATGAGTTTCATTACTACGGTAGTATTGTTGGTGGCAGTGATGTTACCCGCAGTAATAACGCCATTCCATATGGATGACATGCCCTGTCCGATCGTAAGCATTCTATTGAATGAGTATGCTACATCATACGCGGTAAGGGTAGAATTGTCATGGAACAAGACCCCGCTTCTTATGTCGATTGTGTACACGGTTCCATTTGGTGAGACGGTATAGCTAGTCGCAAGATTCGGCACTATCGCTATGTGTCCGCTTACGTTTGCCGGTGTGAATAGATCGTCATACAGATTATTGACTGCGGCGTTGCTGGTGAAATCCGTCGCTATGGCAGGATCAATGTGAGCCGTTCCCTGTGTAACTCCTATGGTGAAAGTAATCGGTGCAGTCGGCGTCTTATTACTACTCGAGTGGTAAGTTATTCCAATTACCACCCCGGCAATAATGATGACTGCAACAACCACAATCACCACAATCCATTTTGCGCCAGAACTCTTCTTCGGTATGGAAGAAGCTTGCTGAGGGTTCGTAGGTTGTGTCATAAACTTCAGAACACTAACAATGCATGTCGTAAATATTTTATTATAACTTAAGAAATATTAATATCATTTAGTATACCATACGTTAGAATAAATAACATGTAGGTGCGCTAATCGATAGTTAAATTATCATATTTTCCAAAATTATGAAATTAATCTACTAAGCATAAATTTATAGATGAATCTAATCTCTCTATATGACCAAAATACTCCAAGAGAAGCTTCTGAATAGTCTGAACGGGGCGGACTTACTGAAACTCGCTTCCGATTTGATCAAAATCAACAGCGAAAACCCGCCCGGCAATCTGGCAGCGGTAAACGATTTTATTCAGTTCAGGCTAAAATCGGAGGGATTGAACGTAGAGAAACTTGAGCCAGAACGGGGGAAAGTGACGCAGATAAGCAAGATAGGCAATCCACCATACCTCATACTTAATGGACATACTGATACCGTACCCATAGGAACCAGAGCACTCTGGGAATTCGACCCGTTCTCTGGAAAAATCACAGAGGACAGGATTCTTGGAAGGGGTGCCTCGGACATGAAAGCAGGACTTGCTGGTATCCTCTACTCGTTTTTGATTGCCTCCCATTATGAAGATGAATTGGAAAATGGGATAGTGCTCATGGCAGTTCCGGATGAAGAGACCGGTGGTCGCTTTGGCACAAGGTGGGTGCTAGACAACACCACCTTGACCAAAGAAACGTCCGCAGCTTTGGTAGCGGAGCCAACCGAAATAGACAATATAGAAATCGGTCAGCGCGGTTCCATCTGGGGGATCTTCAAGTCGAAAGGGGAGTCTGCTCATGGAAGCCTCAGCCCATATGTAGGGAAGAATGCTATAACAAACCTCTTCATTTGTCTAGAAAAAGTAAAGGAGATAACGAAAATAAAGGCTGAGATTGATTCTTCGCTAAAACGTATAGTGGAAGATTCAAAAGCTAAAATGCAGGAATTGATAGGTGTACAAGGCGTAAGCAACGCGATGGACCACATCAGCATGAACGTCGGAAAAATTGTAGGAGGGACAAAAGTCAACATGGTTCCGGACAGTGCAGAAGCAGAAGTCGATTTTAGAATACCAATAGGAATGACTTCACATGGGGTAGAGGAATTGATTTCCAAGGCCTTGAGAGATTTCGAAGGTATCACTTTCGAATCTCAAGCCAGTCACGATCCAAACAATACTTCTCCAGATTCTAAGATAGCAAGAGTGGTTGGAGCCAAGATTGAAGAGCTCTTGGACTTAACTCACACCAAAACGTACCAGTGGGCATCTAGCGATGCAAGGTACTTCAGATACAAGAATGTCGAAACGGTGCAGTATGGTCCAGCAACCCTCAAAGGTATCCATTCGTACAATGAAAGCGTAAAAGTCAGCGACGTGATCAATGCCACAAAGGTGTATTTGGGGGTCATCTCTGAATTTGCACAACCTAACTAAATATCATTTCAAGAACACAGGGTGACTCAAGAAAAGAGTTGGACACAAAAAAGGAATTCAAAGAACGGACAAGCTGAAAATATCTCAGGATATGATGGAATCGACCGTCTCAAGTGACTTCATAACGATCTCGTCTAGCATTGCAAGAAATCTCTTCGAATCGGTCATAGTAGAGAACTTGTCTCGGTCAATATGTTCGGCCATTTCGTCAAGAGCCTTATCGGACAGCCCGTATTTGTGCATGAGTGCCACTAGTCTGCTGACAGAATCTATCAATCTAAATGGGCCGTATGACTTAGGTTCCTCAACACATCCTCTAGCACTGGATACTATGTAGGAGATAAGAAGAGTGAGATCATCCTTGAGTTTCTTTTCTTCCGAACTGTTCAAGGAACATCACCTCTTCCACATCTGGCCTACGAGGTGTTTCTGGCAGCTCTGATGGATAGCCCATCGTAACAATCAGGTCGGGGAATATGTGCTCAGGAAGACCTAGTATCTTTGAAATTGCTTGAGCATTGAAAGAAGCAAGCGGACAAGTTCCAATACCCTTAGCCCAGGAGGCAAGGAGGATGTTTTGAGTTGAAACGGCGATGTCCATCAGACTGGCCCTTTCCACCCCCAGCTCACCACCGACCTCGTATGCCTTGTTCTTGTCGGTGCAGAGGACTATCATCGCGGATGGGTTCGAAAACATACCTGGGGAAAACGCCTTGATCTTTGTGATTCTCTCCCTATTCCTAACCACGATGAAGTATCTTGCATTCATGTTGGACGCAGACGGAGCCCATATGGCCGCTTCTACTATATCATGTATATCAGAGTCTTTGATCGGCCTATCGGAAAAGCTCCTGATAGCCCTTCTCGATTTTATAAGGGAAAAGAGATATTGGAAACTGTCCTCCTGCTCAGATTTCATTTCAGGTCCTCTATTCTCTTGAAATCCCCTTTGTATCCGAGTTTCTCCAGGATGTGCTTGAATGTACCGAATGCCTCTTTGGTCCTGAACATTGGATTTGCCTTCTTTCCTATCACAGCAACTTCTAGCCCTTCTTTGATGTCCGCATTTGTTAGCGGAGTTCCGTCCGTTGTCAGCCAGCAGATACTGTCTGGAACCATTGCTATGGGCTTGTCGTTCTTCCACGCAATCATGTTTTCGTTCTTGTAATCGACCACAATGCCCCCCACGTAAATCCTGCCAAAGTCAAAACCACCCTTCACTTCAACGACCTTCTTGGTTATGACACCTTTTGCGAGTAACTTACCGTCGATTTCCCTTAACGCAGCTGCGACAACATCTCCCTTAGATTCCTTGGTCTCTCTAATAACCCTGCCAACTCTTTCTGCAAGGGATATAGCGCCTGCAACGGTCGATTCTTTCACTTTCTTGCCGTCCATATAGAACATAGCTATTCCGGCCGCCATGTTGAATATTGTAGTAAGGGCTCTCCCCATGTTCTCTGCCATGTACGCATCGTTAGGATAGATGACTGCAGAATTGCCTTGCCAGTCAGCCAGAATGGTCGGAGATGAGGATACTCCATGCAAATAATACGTTGTCTGTTCGAGTTCGGGAATAGCCCTGCCCACCCCATCTCCATCCACCAGCTTCTTGTGTTCTATCCCTGCCGTCTGCATGGCTGTAAACGTGTTGAATCCTCCCGTTTCAACGGGCAGAACATAGTCAATTTTGCCAAACATCTGCTCTGCTCTTTCAAACGCGACGACCTGTTGTCCCTTCCATCCTTCTTTTAAGAGAACTTCTGGCGAACCCATCCCGGCGGACACGATTGCTTTGCCCGACTCTTTGACTTCACCGACGTCCACCATCTCTATCTTATTTATCTTTGCAAAAAGCTCATTCAGCAGTTTTAAGGCAGGACCCGGAGACCCTCCGCCGCCAGCCCCAAGCAAGGTTGCCCCACACAAAACATCTTCAACGTTCTCTCTCGATAAATATCTCACCTAACTCACCCAATTATGTTATGGATCAACCATACATAAAGATTATTATTTTTCACTAATCTGCAGATTTCAGATAAATTTTACCTAATCCAAAGAATTTAATTTTACCTTACTTTGCATTCAATTATATTGAAAAAATCCGAATTACACGTGATAAAATTAAATTTCGACATTTATTGTAATGGAAGACCATTAGAATCTCGTTCGTAATTTTTTTTTAAAAAAGACAGAGATAATGAAAAATCTATATACATCAAAGTGGTATAATTTTGAGAGACAATGCCAAGCATAGAATTGAAGACTAAACAAGAAGTGGGAGACTTTGTAAGGGGGACGACTTTTTTCGGAACAGGAGGGGGTGGGAACCCCGTTAAAGGCTTGGAGCTTCTCTACAAAGACCTAGAAGAGGGGAGAAAGATAGAATTCAAGGATGTCAAAGAGATTGGAAACGAGGGTTGGAGTGCTTGCCCTTTTTTGATGGGAACGATAGCTCCTGAAACCAAGGAAATTAAGAAGAAGAAATCTGACTTTGGATTCTCCAAGAAAGTCGTAGTCAATCCTCTGATAGATGCAATTAGGGAACTTGAATCCTATTCCAATAAAAAGGCAGACGTGATCGTAGCAGTAGAACTCGGCGGAGGAAACACGCCTGGTCCGCTGGATGTTGCAGTTAGGACGAACAAGATTCTCGTGGATGGAGATTATTCTGCAAGGGCCATACCGGAAATCGTTCAGACCTCTCCTCATATCAGTCATAAGGTTGTTACACCGATTACAGCGGTAGATGAGTACGGAGATATTGGAATAATAAAAGAAGCTACCAACAACAGGGTCGCGGAGAGAATAGGGAAACTGTTCAGCGAAGGCGCATTCGGACTGGCAGGGGAAGCTGGCATAATGCTGAAGGTGTCTGAAATGAAGGAAGTCGTACAGCCAGGAACGCTATCGAGATCCTACGAAGTCGGTAAAGCAATCAGAACAGCTAGGGAGAGGAGAAGAGACCCAGTCGAAGCCGCAGTTGAGTCTTCCAAAGGCAACCTCCTTTTCGAGGGCAAGGTTTCCAAGAAGACCTGGGAGGACCGAGATGGGTACATGTGGGGAATGCACATCTTCAAAGGAACAGGAAGTTTTGCCCAGAAGAAGTTCAAGATATGGTTCAAGAATGAGAATCATATTTCTTGGCTAGATGACGAGAAGTATGTAACGAGCCCTGATCTCATCGAGGTTGTGAGGAGAAAGGATGCTGAACCAATAACCAATACCAATCTTGCGGTGGGAGACGAAGTGGCGATAATTGGAATGAAGGCAAACTCGCTTTTCAGAACGGCTGAAGGGTTGAAGGTTCTAGGTCCGAGGTATTTTGGTTTTGATTATAAGTATGTTCCAATAGAGAAAATCGTGGAGGATTAGAATATGGAAAAAAATGTTCCTAAACAAAAAATTAGCCAGGTAGTCGACGACTATTCGCTCAGGAAAGTACCCGAGGGATCTAGAAGAGGTTTCTTCAACATGTTCATGGTACTCAATGCTTCCTTTGCCGCCATAGCTGTGGTCTGGGGAGGTGGTGCCCTTGGATACGGACTGACATTCATTGGCGCTGTGATCGCAGTGTTTGCGGCAAGCACTATTCTGGCCGTTATTGGTTCACTCACGGGGTACATGTCCGCGAAAAGTGGGGGTTCGACCTATCTGAACTGGAGATATGCATTCGGCAGGATACCTTCGGGAATATTCGGAGTTGCCCTTATCATGATTACCACGGGAATAGGCTGGTATGCTGTCGAGACTTGGCTTTTTGGTATAGTCATGTCAGAAATGTTTACAACCGGACTTCTTCACAATATAGTGTTTGACTCTCTCTGGGGAGGAGCGCTGATGGTTCTTGCGACCTACATAGGCTACAGGGCACTTTCGTTCCTCACTTACGTCGCTCTGCCCCAGCACATATGGCTTATTGGAGTTGGCTTCTTCATTGCCCTTGCACTCGTACCGGGAGGAGCGGGCCATCTGATAAGCCTTAAGCCAACAGCACCCTATTCCATCACAGCCGGAATCACCGCCGCTGTGGGCCTGTACATAGCTGGTGGTCTGATCGCAGGTGATCTAACCAGGTTTGCAAAGAATGGAAGAATAGCCTGGGTATCTTGGACGGTTCATATGTACGCGATCTATCCATTTCTGATTCTGGGTGGAGTCGCTCTCGTTCTGGTGACTGGCACATACCTAGTGACTCAGGCGATGCTCGATGTTGGCATGGGAATTGCCGTTCTACTGATAATAGTCCTTGGACAACTTTGTATCAACGCGGTGAATCTGTACTCTGGATCCCTTTCCCTGGTCAACCTGTGGAAGATGAACAGGGGAACTGCATCCATAATAAACGGAGTGATAGGAATAGGTATTGCTGCATGGATAGGATACACCTCCGGAGCATCGATAACTCCATTCGAGAACTTCATAACGCTACTGGGTGATTTCCTGCCCGCAGCGGCGGGAGTAGTGATCGCCGACTTCTATATCGTTCACAGATATCTCAAGGGAGAGAGGAAAATGGAAGAAAGATACAACTTCACTTCCACAGGGAAATATCCAGAAGTCAATGTTGCAGGAATAATCAGTTTCGGAATAGGAGCCGCCGTTGGACTGTTTGTTCACATAGGAATTGCTGCCGTCAACGCTTTCCTAGTCGGTATCGTAGCCTACCTAATCATTACCTTCGTCGCCAAGGCCATCAAAGTGAGATATGAGTTCGGGGTTTACGAGCACAAGAGGCTCATGTTGAAGGCAGGGGAAATTCAGGACCTATCTGCTGACGCTCCCCATTCACCAGGAGGGAAGTGAGCATGAATCTCAAATCCATAATGGATTACGGACTAATTTCAATCATTATACTGACATTTATACTTCTGATAGCGTTCGCCACACCAATAAACAAAGAGACATACTGGGAACTCGGGATGCTGGTTCTTGTGAACGTCGTTGTAGCCCTTATAGGTTTGTTGAGAATCTATATAGTAAGAGCAGCGGATCCAGATTTCAAGACCAAGATAGGGAAGGCAGGAGCTGAGCATGCCTGGTTGATCTTCTCGGTAACTACGGCCGTTCTCGCCCTCGTATTCGGAAGGACTTTCCAGGTCGATTTGACTGCGATGGTGATACAGTATGTTCTTCTCACGGTGATATCGCTCATATCCGTCTTTATGATCGTTGAGGTTGCAAGACAGAAAATCGCTTTCCTGGACTGATTTTTTTCTCGTATTTTTTTTAATTCTTTTCAATCTTGGTTGAATTTGATGGTCATGCTGATTCCATCGATCCTCTTGCCAGTCATTCGAACGAATTGGTCAAATTTCATAACCGAATGCTTGCGGGCCAATTTTTTTCAGTGCCTTCGGCGTCATAAGCTCAGACGGAGGCGGGATAGTGAGTACAGTGACCTCGTCATCGGCTGAGACATTCTCAGTGTCAATCGGTTGAAGTGTGTGAGTGTCTAGTAACGAAATTATCTCCGGTACGCTAGCGATAACTTTCTTGTTCTCTCTTATCAGCATATACTCATTCTGGAACGAGATCTTAATGAAACGACCATCCTCGAATTCTATATACAGATCACCTTTTGCGAACTTGCCCTCCCTATACCTGAATATCTCTCTTACATACCCTTCGCCTATGAGTCTCGCTCTAAAACGAGACCGAAGTTTCTTGATCTTATCTTCTGCTTGGATAGGCAGAGAGAAGACATCTCCAATCTCTATGTTTCTGGACACCGTCCCTTCGATCGCGAACTTCTTCACCTCTCCTCCCGTCATGGGATATGCGGTCAACCAGGCCCCTCCTCCAAAAATAAGACCGATCCCCCTCGCCAGTTCATCTGAAAGGTTCTCATTGAGTTCCTCTGCTACCACAACATTGCCGTAATCATCCGACACGGTCAGTGGAGCAACTGATACTCCATTGAAAGAGAAGGTGGTCATTGATATCTCAGGAAACGCCCTTCCCATGCCATCCGCATCTATTACAGGCGTAGACGAGTTAATGCCGGCTATCAGAGGGATAAGCGAGTTCACGCCCCCTGACTCTAGAGGTATTATAGCAGAAGTTTTCTGACCTATGGAATTCTCGAGAGTCTTTATCGAAGACAGAAGGTTGTTTCCCTGCGGGAGTCTTTCGTCCATTATCATCGGAGATCCGATATACGCTACCGCTAGAACCAGGGAAGAGTCAGGTACATCCTTTAATTTCATGAAAGTTGGATTCTTGCCGTTTTCTAGATAATACTTGAGAACCATCTTCACGGGGTATGTACTTCCTCCTCCACCGCTGCCAGTAATCTCCGAACCGATGCACAGAGATTCTAGCTCCTTCTCCCCTATATTCATCCCGACCCCCCATTCCCTATAGGGTAGATTAGCGAATCTCTGATCACTTCCAAAACTATGTTTGTGTTCAGGGCCTGAACTCCATTTATTCCTTTTATTGTATTCAGGACCTTATTGAGGTTGTCAAGGTCAAATGCCTTAATCTTGAGTGATAATTCGAATTGGCCGGAGATCTTGTATATTTCGGTTATTGCCTCAATCTTTTCGACTTCCTTCAGCACCATCGGTTCGCTTCCTGCATCTATTTTCATTTCAACAACGGCAATCACATTCAGGCCAAGCTTCTTTGGATTTACAAGGAGTGTATAGCCCTCTACCACGCCCTCGTCCTTGAGCCTCTTCAATCTTCTGTGTACGGTAGCTATCCCGACTTTCATAATTGAGGCAATCTCGCTCAAGTTCTTCGAACCATCTTTCAGCAGAATCCCGATAATACCTAAATCTATCTCGTCAAGACTCACTTTTGCTTGCTGGTTCTTATCTGCAGACATCGACTAACCGCCCCTCATCTTGGATGATTCTGGTCTTACTGGCTTTCCTTCTATTGATATCTTGTTTCTCAGGACGAACCACGGGAGGTAGCTTACTGGAATCTCGTCGGCTTGTATCACCCTGGTCGTGGACGTATCAGCTCCCTCGCTTACCATTTTCTGCATAGCTTTGTTCTTAGCTTCTTCTAGAGCCTCTTTCCTTCCCTGAAATTGTGTAGATCCTATAAAATCAGCAGTAATTCGGATTGGCGCACTTGCTGCGCCCATTGCTCCCAGAAAACCATCAATCTGCATTGGAAAAACGCCCAGAGATTGCAATTTCTTGAACTTAGATAGCAGTTCGCTATCAACCACTATTGTTCTATCACCCTTCTTTTGCAGGTTTATCAGTACGGAATGGATATTATTTTCATTGCTGTTAATATTCTTAAAAACGCTATAGAAGAAAGCCCCAAATTCCTGCCTTAACGAACTTCTTACCTTTATCATTATTGGTCTGGAATCATACGCGGACATCTGTACAGTTCTGTTTCCACTTTTCATGATCAAGTCGAGGTTTCTTATCTTTGAAGAGCTGACTGCGCCTACTATCTTAGATACCATCGTGACATCCTTCAAGAAAATGGGATACCTTATTGCAGTAGCTGACGATAAGAGTGAGCCATCATTCTTGAGAAAATACACCCACCTGTTTTTTAATGTCTTAGACACAGTTTCCGTATATTTTGAAAGAACCATGCTTACCGTCTGTGTCAACAGGAGATTCGACAAAAGGAAACTTTCTCTATAGACAAGGCTCTTTTGTGAAAGAGCAGACGAAAGGGTTATTGGAATTCCACGACCTACGGTTCTTCTCAGTTCCGTCGCAATTTCTTCTTCCATTTCAGGGAAGAAATTGGAGAACAGTCCTATGATACCGATGCCCTTAATTTCCCTGTTGTCTCTTATCGACCTTCCAATTTCTTGAATTTTCCTTAAATCCAGAACTCTATTCCTCCCATCGGTCAGGTTCATACTTCCCTTTATGAAAAAGGAGTGGATGGGTGGCATTTTTATGGAGCGGAAAAAGTATTCACCGGGCTTGTATGAAAAGTTATTTTCAGACACACCTGCTCTGACTATAGCAACGGGCAAGGATGTCTTCTGGTCATTTAGTGCCCTGCCTACCACGTCTGTAGATAGACCGACATAATCTATCTTCTTTTCATGTATGTTCCCGTCCTTCACGAGTAGCTTCAACAAGTAAGAAAGATCTTTACTGGTTTCCCTGAGGAGAATTGAGTCCCTGTTATCTACGACTATTCCGCTGAAAATGCCCGATAGTTCCTCAATTCCAATTCTGTACACAGAAATCATTAGCTATTTAATAATAATAAAGATTGTTTCCAAATCCTATTAGGGTACTTAGTAAGATTTGAACTCGGAAAAAGAAGGGAAAAAATCAAATCTGACTTCCTACGAAATCCACGAACACATCCGCATCCCCAAAAATGTTTGATATTTTTGCGTATTCGTTCGGCATATGCTCAGTTTCGTCCAGTGTCCCCCAGACTATCGTGTCCAGGCCTTCGTTTCTGAAGAATGCTCCGCAAGTCCCTCCGCCTATCCCAACCTTTTTTACTTCTATTCCTTTGATTTTCTTCACGCTCTGAATGAACTTGTCTACGAATTCCTTGCCTTTCGGAGTATTGGAAGATGGATTTGCCCTGTTTACGGTTTCGAGTTGAACGTCCACTCCATACTCTTTCTTGAATTCGTCGCTTACGCTCTTGACCTCGTTCAGCACTACGTCGATAGAATACGTGGGCAAGATTCTCATATCGAAATAGAAGCTTTCTTTTCCAGGTATAATGTTTATTGAAGTGGTGCCTGGCTCTATCTTCGTAGGTTCGAAAGTACTTTTTGGAACGGTAAAATCACCATCGGATGCGTTGAACTTTGAATGCAGCCGTTTGTCAATTCTCATTTCCAGCTCTCTCCCAAGGCGGTGCGCATTCTTGCCCATATCCGGAGTGGAAGCGTGACACTGTTGGCCGATGACTGTGATCTTGAGCCACAGGGCTCCTTTTTCTGCAACTTCCACTGAATCTCCAATTGGAGTTCCATAGTCCGGAACTATGAACTTGTCGTTCTTTGTGAATTTTCTGTTCTGAAGCACATATTGAATGCCATACTTGCTACCGGCCTCTTCATCCGATACTAGAATTACTCCAATGTTGTTCTTCATTTGATCAGGGTTTCCTATGAAGTATTTCAGAGCATAGAGAGAGGAGATTCCTCCCTGACCGTTGTCGCAGGTCCCTCTGCCATACACCCTGTCGCCTTCTATAGTTGCTTTAAACGGGGGGTATTTCCATAGACTCAAATCACCCTCGGCGACTGTGTCCATATGTGCGACGAACCATATCGTCTTTTCTTTTCCCCGATCGAACAAGAATAGAAGATTTGGACGCTTTATTCCGTCCGATTCAGCAATGTACTCCTCAAATCTTAGTTCCTTGCTCCACTTCGTTATTTCTTCCTTCAGAAAATCCGCTCTCCATCGTTCTCCCCTACCTCCTCCTGCAGGATTTACCGAGTTGATTTCTATCATTTTGGAGTAGAGTTTTAGAAAATAATCCCTGTCAGTCATTCTGATCGATTCTTAATTGATGCCATTCTTATAAATTTGATGATATATGTTTCACCCAATTTGGAATATTCTGATTTAATTTTATCCCCCTAAAGTTTATCTTGATACACCTTTTTCGATTGATTTTTGGCAACAACGTGGAAAAGACCTGATTTTGACCTACGTATTCTTGACATGTCAAATTTTCCATCAGTGAAATAATATTTCATGTCGTTATGACAAAGATTGGAATTATTAGTTGCGATGGCTATAATAGCTGCGCCTGTAGAAAATGCTTCAGTGCTCTGGCCGAAAGGGAGGGAACGTTCGATGTCTAAGAGAACGAAGATGCAGAAATAGTGGGTTCCACTATGTGTGGGGAACAGTTCGATACTCTTTCCCTTAACACAAAGGAGTATATCTTGAAATTGTGCCGCGAAGAGGAGAAGAAAAAGACGTTCAGGAAGCAATACGTCAGGGAGATAGAAGAGGAACGTGATCTCTGGCAAGATAATTTTTGGCTTATTTCTATCAATCTTCTAAAGACGTCTGGCAATCTATAAATATCTATTTCCATCACAAGAAGTGAGTGACAGAAAGATAACGATGTGGCAGGCTGCATCCATAGGCCTGGGCAACATCATAGGTGCTGGTATATTTGTCCTGGCAGGAGTAGTGATCAAAGAGTCTGGGCCTGGCGCAATTGTCGCTTTTGCATTCACGGATTTCTTGGCAATGATAGTCGCATTCAACAGCGCAGAACTCTCCTCGAAGATAGTGTCTCACGGCAGCCTTTACTCTTTCACTAGAATCACGATGGGAGATTCCCTTGGATTCCTAGTTGGTTGGTTGAGAGGAATATCTTATGCAATAGCTGGTGCAGCCGTGACACTTGGTTTTTCATCTTATTTGCTATCGATCTTCCATTATGAGTCTGAATATCTAATTCTCTTGATTTCTGTGCTTTTCTTAGTTATCATAACATCTGTTGATTACGCTGGCATAAAGATTGTGGCAAGGATAGAGCAGATCCTGGTATTTCTTACAAGTGCTGGACTCATTCTTTTTATAGCAATATCTGTGATATACGGCAAGTGGGAACCGTCGCGCTTCACTCCACGCTAGTTCAGATAATGCTTCTCCTTCTAGCTTCTCAAGGATCTCTCCGTAGGTTTCGCAGTCCGGGAACGAAAACAAGATTTCCTCTTGCCTCTCCTCGGGTATTCCCAGCTTACTGAGCTGATACCTGAGGAATCCATGAGATTCGAACCTAGCTTCGATTCCCATTGGGCCCGTCTGAGATATGAGAGATATATTACTTTCTTTGTTTTTCATCAGTACACAATCCTGCGCATTTAAATGTCAGAGTCGGTATATCTATTAATTGCGGATGTTTTGTCTCATTACGCAATAGGATCTGTTTCTTCACCTTCTCTCCCTGAGTGTTTCAAAATTGAACCATAAGCTTTAATAAAGGACGAAAAATAATAACGGGAATGAAAAAAAGTGTAATCATAGCGATTGTGGCCGTTATTATCATCGCTGGAGCAGGAATTGCAGTCTTTGAATATTATGGAAACATGGGAACACTTTCAATCTCTGTTGCAGACCTGCCTGCATCAAATGTCAGTGCCGTTTACATATCCTTCTCGTCGATTTCGATTCACAGCAACTCGTCTGGCTGGACTAATTACTCGTTGCCTACCAGGGTAGTGAATATATATGGATTAACATTGAACAATTCATCATTCCTCGGAAACATTACAATACCTTCCGGAAAATACACAATGATCAGAGTCTACGTCACCAGCGTTAACGTAGTGGTTGGGGGCGTTAATGAGACATTCAAGCTAGCAAGCAAGGCAGCATTCCTAAACCATCCTTTCTCCATTGCACCGCATTCCACAACTGGATTCACGATGGAATTTGACCTGCATCAGTGTTTGAACTTGAGTGCTAAAATATTCACACCTTACATAGGCATAGTAACATCTTGAGAGGTATTCTTGAAAAAAACTGTAATATCTTCTAGGACTCATTTAGGCCGACGGAAAGAGGACGGGGATGAGAGCTATAAACTGCATTATAGCTGACCACTTTTAGCAGGCATACTGGAATGGACCTCTGAACAAGCGACTAGAGTAACATATCAACTGTGCATCAACGCTACATTGCAATGTTTCAGTGGTAAAATACTAGACCAGTTTTACTGGTTATTTAGCGTTCTACTTCATTCCTTGTTTTCCAACTAATGCTCACGGTTGCAAGAGCTAATTTTGTGTATCCCATACTAATATCACAACCCTTTGTCGCCATTGAACTTAGAATTATCCTAACGTTTCCAGTGAATCTCCCCGTTCTCTTCGACGCAGCACTTCTTTGTTTCTTCGTAATCCGCTCCTCGTGTTGGAAAGAAAGCTATTGTGAGACACCATTTTTCTTCTTCCAGGGAACGCTCATAAATTTCTACGTTATCAATTCCAAACAGCGATATCATATTGCCCCTCACTATCAGTTCTGCTTTAGTTAAATTCATTTGTCTCCCTCTATCTTTAAAATTGATGTTGAATTTCTCTTTAATATTTTTCTACTGCCTTGATTTCTTTCCCTTTCTGTTGCGGGACCCATTTCACTGCGATATGTACGAGAGAGGTATGACGGAGATTCATCTGACCATAATAGTGAATATTTTGTCTCTCTATTCTCTGTGCAACCCATCGAACCAATTAGCCGAGATTGGGATACAACGTCGCACTTCATTCACGGACTTTCTTGACTACTGGAATACTCTTCCATTGTTCGAAGATTATATGGTATTTCCACAAGAATAAGCTCAACACTGGGAAGAATACCATCGTCAACAGTAACTGGAACAGTATTTGTATTTTACAGATTATGCTGAATCAACTGGATTTCCTGACCCTCAGAGTTACCCGGTCGTCCATTACCTGCGTAACTACCACCTCATCATTGAATGAGGTGTTAGTATCACAAACGAAACTCCACTCTTCATTCATAACAGTGACGCTGCCTAAATTTCCCGCAGTCACCCCTTTGGTAATTCTTCCACCTTTCCCCACTAATGTTTCTGTGTGGAAATACTTCTTGTGAATTCTTTCTACCTTGGTTAATCTGAATCCGACAAAAAGAATCAAAGTCAATAGATAGAAAACAATTGAAAGGGAGAGAAAGAATGCATTGCTTTCCTTTGAGGCAATGTAAGCTACCAACAGGAACGTCGAAAAGGCCAGTAGAATGCTTAATATAATCAAGGTCCTGTAGCCGTATTTGACGATTATAGAGGAAACTTCTCTTGACATCCGTTATGACACTCCTTTCGCTCGATCGATACCTACTAGATGAGACCCACATGGTTCCTGTAAGAGACTTGATTGTCTCAAATGCGCTAAGACTTTATTCTTTCGCTATGAGTTACATAAACCAAAAGTATTCATCACCAGTTGATAGTGCAAGGCAATCTTCTTCTTAGCAGTTTCCTTAGAGATACATATCGGAATGCCAGTTTCTGAAACTGAGACGAAATAATGCCATCAAGTCTGTGTTAAATAATCCTTCCACCTATTATGATTGTCTTGACACTTTTTTAAAAAGAAAAGCATGTAAGGGGTATTGCGTCGAAACCATGAGAAAGTATGCTAAGATAAACCAAGATGGAGGTCTACCACACTCTCTCCTACAATTAAGAGCTAATCTTCGATACCATTGAATCCGCATTCACTCAGATTCTTCAATGACTATATTGTTTTGACAGATGGATCTTATTTTGAATGGCTGCATTGAAAAGATTGAAGATTGCCTTAAAGAAGATTTCTCCACTACCTTGTGTACAGAATCAAAGAATCATCTAGATGAGCCTTAAAATAGGATTCTTATTTACCGTACGGTAATTAAGGTGGAAAAAGGGCTTGAGATTACGTTCAAAGTCTCCGACATAGATGAAAGGCAGATTACAGAAGCACTCGCGAACATTGTCGGAAATGAATTCTTGGAAAGGATTGAGTTGGATTGGAGAATATTTCACGTCAAACTTGAAGATGAGAGGTTTTTCAAGGTTTGTTATACGGGACCTAAGATGTCCAGATTACACCCCCTCCTAGAAAAAGAAGTCAGAATGAGATTTGAAACCCTCTCTCTTAGCAGTAAAGATGAGATTCTGAAGCTGTACCGTGAAGAAGAAAAGAAAAAGGCATTCAGGAGGCAGTACACCAGAGAGGTAGAGGAAGAGCGTGATCTCTGGCAGGACAATTTTTGGGCATATTTCTAGGAGCTTCTAATGCTTTCCGATAACCTATAAGTATTTCTTTCCATAACAGAAAGTGAGTGATAGCAAGATAACTAAGTGGCAGGCAGCGTCAATAGGCTTGGGCAACATTATCGGCGCTGGTATTTTTGTCCTTGCAGGAGTGGTCATCAAAGAATCTGGACCTGGTGCCATAATCGCTTTTGCATTTACGGCCTTCCTTGCGACGACGGTCGCTTTCAACAGCGCTGAACTCTCCTCAAAGATAGTATCGCACGGTGGCCTCTACTCCTTCACAAGGGTCACGATGGGAGATTCACTGGGATTCCTTGTGGGTTGGTTGAGGGGAATATCTTATGCAATCGCTGGCGCGGCTGTGACCCTGGGTTTTTCATCTTACCTGCTATCTTTCTTCCACAATCAGTCCGAATTTCTTGTCCTCTTGATTTCGATAATTTTCTTGGTAGTCATATCGGTGGTTGACTACGCAGGCATAAAGATTGTGGCAAAGATAGAACAGATACTGGTCTTTCTGACGACTGCTGGACTTGTCCTGTTCATAATAATATCGGTAATATACGGTAGGTGGGAACCGTCACGCTTCACCCCTATTTTGCCTTATGGACCAATGAGTATAATAGAGGCAGCATCCCTTGCATTCTTTGCCTATTCAGGATTCAACACCATAGCGACCCTTACGCCTGAGGTAGAGAATGGCAGGAAAAATGTACCAAAGGCGATAATGATATCCCTTGCCGTAAGCACAGTTCTTTACGTCCTTGTCGTGCTCGGAATGCTGGCAATGATGCCATGGAAGCTCTATGGAGTGGCAGCCGATCCACTCGTGAACGCGTTGAACTACTCGGGAGCTCCCGTTTTTGTCTCTTTCGCAGTGAGTATTGTTGCTCTTATTGCAACTGTCACTGTCACCCTCTCTCTGATAGTTGCAGGTTCAAGGACGCTTCTTCAGATGAGTGAGGATGGACTCCTACCCAAATGGATTGAGGGAAAGGGAAATGACTCTCCCAAGCGGGCAGTTGTAATAATCGGGGGACTTGCTATAATCTCGCTCTTCCTCGGAAATCTTCAGTATGTAGCTCTTGCATCTAATTTCGGAGTGATTTTTTCGTACTCCCTGACAGGGATTGCTATAATCCTAATCCGGAGAAGAAAAGTGAGCGGTGAATTCAATACCCCCTTATTCCCTTACCTTCCAATAATTTCAATATTGCTGTCTGCACTTATTATGGTCGCTCTGGGTTCACAGGCACTTTATCTGGGGAGCTTAATGATCCTATCTGGAATGATCATTTACTCGTTGCAGAAGGTGGAACGAAGGGAACAGAGAAAATAGCACTATCTGTAAAAAGGGCATTAACGCGTACTTTCCTAGGAGATCAATATTGATTGCTATGGGTTCGGGTATCTTTCGTCCGGGGTTCAATAATACGTATTTCGCTGTAATGAAAATATTGTCTCTTCTTGAACAATTGCAATGAAGGACCAGTGAGGACAGAAAATACATTTTCTCTCAATATCTTAACTCCATCTGTCTACCATACGGACAAGGTCATCTCTCCGTGTTTCAACTTTCTAGTAGATGCCCTGTGACTGAACGCTCCCGGATCTCGGAGATACACGCATTTCCCTGTGCGAATCATGTTCTAAATAAATAGAGTCCTTTCCCATTTTGGAACAGGAACCAAAAATAATTTTTCATGTAAGGGACATTTTATCGTTACATTTCTCGGAAAATCTTATAAGACATTTACAGTTGTTAATAAGATGAAAGTCCCTTCGAGATTCGGGAGATATACGCCCCTGACCTTCAAGCAGAAGATACTCTTTGATTTAGACCGTTCCAGTTCAGATGGGGGTTACATTTTTGAGTAACTGGAAAAGGGAGATGAAAAAGGAAGAGAAGAGGAAAGAGATCAAATATACAAAGAGAGTAAGAAAGGAGGCAATAGAGAAATCGCTTCAGCGCGAGATTAAAAGGAGTAGAAAGAAATCCAAAGTGGGAGGACCTTTAAAATCTGCAGAATCGGAATTGAAGAATCTGGGAAAAACGGTAGAAGAAAAAGTGTTCAAACGTAACAGGAAAAAGAAACTAAGTTGAAGTCAATTAACAGTTCTCAAAGTTGAGACTCAGATTACTTTGCTCTGAACCAGTTACCCTCTTCCTTCTTCAGACTCGATTTATTTTGCCTGAAAAGATCTTTCCACTGACCCAATTATCTGGAAGCGGGGTACAAATTAGAGAGTTTTCATAACCACTCATTCACATCAGGTGCAGAGGTTCCTGTCATCTGTCTTTATTGAGCTTTTGGAAACCCACCTATCGTAGCGTTGGTGGTAAAAACCTTAACTGATCATAATAAATCTAATGTCTTCTATCCTATTGAACTAGAAATTTAGCGAGTTATTTGCAAGAATTTTCCTTTCGGCCGTAGTTATTTAACGTGACTCTAGATTGCAAGAGCACCAACGGTTGTTTCTCTAAAACCCCTTTGACACCGACCTTTGATTTTTTATCGTACATGGAAGTTGAGCCTTAAATGAGCAATCATTTAATCTAGCCCTATTTCCATGTGTGGATCGCGCGTACCAAGGTAAGCTGTAGTCACTATGCACAACTATCTTTGCCACATGAGCGAAGGATTAAGCTAGTTCTACTTCCTTTTGCAACAATCCCTTGAGATAACTTATATTTACGTTGCCGCCGCTCAAAACAACTGCGACGTTCTTGCTGGATTGCAGAATTGACCTTTTGCTGAGCAGACTGGCTAGAGAGGCAGCACCTGATGGTTCGACCAAGAAGTGCTCGTTCACCAACAAAGACAGAAGTGATCTTTCGATTTCGTCCTCAGATACTGTTACCATTCCGTCTACGTTTTTCCTTATAATATCGAGTGTCACGGAACTTGCCGTTTTTGTAATCAGCCCATCTGCAATGCTCTTTCTTGGAGTACCCGACTGACTCCTGCCATAGTATGCATTTACGGTGGTTGGGTTGTTTTCCCCCTGCACTCCTACTATCCTGATATTCCCGTTTAGGGATTTTAGGGCTGTTGAAATGCCTGAGATCAATCCGCCTCCACCTACTGGAACGATTACCGTGTCAATTTCAGGCATATCCTGATAGATTTCAAGCCCTATTGTTCCTTGACCTGCTATGACATATCGATCCTCAAACGGATGTATAAACTCAATATTTTGTTCCTTACAATAGTTCTTAGCTTCCGATTGGGCGGCTTCATAACTATCTCCCCCGACAACGACTTCTGCTCCAAATGAAGTTATTGACTTTATCTTGTCTGGATTTGCCCATTCTGGAACAAAAATTTTTGCATGTTTGTGGAATATTTTAGAAGCATAGGCCAAGGACAACCCGTGATTGCCTGAGGACGCTGTAGCCACTCGTTCAGCATTAGTGAGAGAACGTAACTTGTTCACTACCCCCCTAAGCTTGAATACCCTTGTCGGCTGAAAAATCTCTGGTTTAAGATAGACATTCAACCCGCTCTTCTCGCTAAAATGCGGTGAAAAAACAAGGGGGCTGCGAGTGACGAATCCCCTTATTGACCTCTCTGCGTCTCTTATGTCCACAATAGAGATATAGTCGTCCTTACGATCCATCTTCTAATTCACTGAGACTGTACTTACGGCTAATTTATTAATTTATCCTTGTCTGCATTATAATCTGAAAGCACTATCATTTGGTGTTCCTCCGGGTCTCCAGATAGTATCTCAATGCGCACCATTAAATTTCCAGACGCACTTCAGGATCTATAAAAATGAATGCAAAACTCAATTCCCTAGTATTCACCTCACTCAGTCACTTTTCCGTTGATGGGAATTTTCTTTTATTCCCAGTACTTCTCACTTACTACGCTGGAATAAAGGGCTTATCAGTCTTTGTCATCGGACTGATGCCGGTCTTGTACAACCTGATCTCTGGTTTCCTCAGCGTGTACGTTGGTTCCTATGCTGACAGAGTAGATAGGGATTCAGTGATACTGATGTTTGGGCTAATACTGAATGGTCTGGCTGCATTCGTTTTTTCGCTGGCATTCCTGATGAATGGAGCAGCGTATGAATTCATGATTATAGGGTCCGTACTCTTGGGAGTAGGGCAGTCCATCTATCACCCAATAGGAGCGACGATACTTTCCCACACATTCGGACCAAGGGAGTCTGCTTCGTATATGGGAATAAACGGCTCTTTTGGCAGTCTTGGAAGGAGTGCATTCCCCCCGATGGTAGTTTTCATCGCTGGCTTTGTAGGGATAGTCCTCGGGTTGCAGGTGATTGTCATCTACTTCATAGTAGCCGCCGTCCTGATTCTTCTCGGTTTGAGATTCTTCAAGAGAAAAGACTACCAATACTCCCTACCAGTCAAGCAGAAAATTTCGACTAAAGACGATTCGCTAGAAGGCAAGGTTCCATTCTTCCTCATAATGCTCGTATTACTTGTATTCCTAAGGTCTATGTTCATAAGCGTTACGACCACATGGGTGCCGACATACCTGGATGCAATATTTAATTCGAAACACCTCATGGCGACGATCCTCGGGATCGCCTTTCTTGCCCCTGTACTTGGCCAACCGTTCTTCGGGTACCTGACGTCCAAATTCGGGGGGAAGTTCACGATCTCTCTAACCTCGGTAGGACTGGTTGTTTTCTTTGTTCTCTTTCTCTACTTTTCTCGTGGCTTTGCAATCATTCTGATCAGTTATACATTTTTTGCATTCTTTGCCTATACTGGATTTCCAGTGCTGATGGGTTACGTCTCACAAATCGTTCCAAAGGAACATTCTACAAGGGCAAACGCACTGGTTTGGGGATTAGGTAACACAATAGGGGGGAGTGTTGGATTACTTCTTTTTGACGGCCTCAGATTGTTCGCCAGTATGTTCCTCTCCTTCACTGTGTTGCTAGTATTTGCGATAGTTTCTGTCTTCCTGTTGATATATCTGCCTAGTAGGGAAAAACTAGAAAAGTCCTGAAGTACCGACTACTGCATTGAATCAAGAAGGAAAAAAGGGATATATCTACAATCTCATTGAAGTTCTATGGATTTTGGGATAATTTCACTGGGGAATCACGCCCTGACTAGGGTAATGCCTGCGATAATGGCATCGGGATCGAGAATTACCCACATATATTCTACTGACCGATCCAAGGGAGATAGAGTATCTAGAGAAGTTGGCGCTGAATATGTAGGTGACTTTGAGAAATTTGTGAAACAACCCTTCGAGGCTGTTTATATTTCTTCACCAAATTCACTGCATTTCTATCACGCCAGGATGTCGTTTGAAGCTGGAAAATCGGTCTTACTCGAGAAACCTGTTACTCTGAATGTCAAAGAAACCATTGCACTCGCAGAGCTATCGCGGAAGAAAGACTTGAGACTGGGAATAGGGTTTCACCTTAGGTTCCATCCAGCGGTAGGAGATATCAGGAGAATCATCGCAGGCCATAGTATAGGGGAACCAATGATAGTCTATGGTAAGTTTACAGGAAACTCTGCCTCCTCGCACGAAGGTACATGGTGGGAAAGACCAGAAATGGCCGGTGGAGGCTCCGTAGTTGGGCGAGGAGTCCATATCTTTGACAGTTTTGTCAACATGTTTGGGAGAAGAGTTAACTCAGTTAATGCCTCAAGTTCCCCGAAGTGTGCCATTCTGGATAACACTATGCAGGCTTCATTCGAGTTGGGAGATGGCCTTATGGCAACCTGTCTTTCTTCGAAAATTATCTCTTCGAATGGGAACGACATGACTATATACGGTAGCGACGGAGTCATCACTGCCTCAAATTTTTATTCTACATCCGTTTCTTCAAAACTATTCTTGAATGATAAGTTGAAGAAGGAATACAACACAAGCACTGACATGTATCAAGAGGAAGTGAGGGACTTCATAGGTGAAGGGAAAAGAATAGCAGGACCCGAAGATGCGGTGATTTCGACCCAGATGCATCTTCTATCTCAAGAGTCCGCGTGCAGCGGGAAAGTCATAAGTGTACGTAACCCGTGAGAAGAAATGCAGTGCCCATCAGAGCAAGACTAACACTCTGACCGGCATTTCTTTGGATCTACTGTCTGGCGGCCTTCCTCATGTACTGATTCCTTACTACAAAGTTGAGACCAATGCTTATCACGAATACCACAAGGATTCCGATAAGAAAGTCATTATACACAAAGATGGCGTGGTAAAGATAATAGAGCATATATAGAACGAGATAGCCTATCAGCAGCACAATGAGAGAGAGGTATCTATAAATGGCCGGCATGGATTGCATGCTGAGAACTCCGGGATGACTCTTATAATAGTCTATGCTTCTGAGCATCTGGTCAGTTGCCTTCGTCTTTTGACACAGCGGGTCCTGAAGAGTCTTGTTTGCGTCATTGAGCATCTGGTCAGAAATCATTTTGTTGCCAACATCTGCATAGAGCTGCGTCAATTGGAGCTGAATTCTCGCGATTGCTTCACAGTTGCTTCCGTACGAACTGTTCATCCTTAAGTTGGATAGCTGCCCCTCTAGTTGGCGAATCCGTTCTTCTTTGTTTGAAGTAAATGGCAATTGATTCCTCTCCATCACATACCGTCTGGTACGCAGCATTAGTAGTCTATTTTATTATAAAAATGTAACTTATAACCCGTAACTGCATACGGCTCTGGTAACGGAGAAGGGCTACTTATACAGTCTATATGGTGTTCTCGTCACCGCTCATTTCATATAGGCGGCTTCTGAATGAAAGACCCATGATGATTGATGCAATCGAGATTGAGATTGTAATCCCCCAGAATACAGCAATCGCTTCCAGGTAAAGACCAGGATTATGAATAACAAATATGTCTGTAAAGACAAGTCCCCCATCCTCTATCCCGTGAAGTAATATGGTGAACAGCAGAAAATATACCCCCTTCCCCACAGTTCTCCCGTACTTCAGCATAAGGGCAGTTCCCGGGTGAAAAAGTAGTGAAGAAAGTGTGTTTAGGGTAATCAGTATCAATGGTATTAGAGAGAATGCTCTTACCAATAGCGGTAGACCCTGGAAGTAAAGCACAGCCAAATCTACAAGAGCGAACCCCAGGCCTATCCAGATCGTAAGGTACTTGTTCTGGGTATTGACAGAGAAGTACTTCATTGATTCCTGGTAGACTGCGGCTGTACCTCCGACAAAAAGAGACCAGATTATGGGGTTGGTCAGTTCAAACTTGGTCATGACAGGAATCAAATTTGCAACTCCATACTTCAGGAGGACAATGATGGTTGGGATCTCCTGCGTAATCATCTGAGGAATAAGTGCCAGGACCATGAAGGCTATTCCTACCCCGATAGCAATTCCTTTCTCTTTCTTCGTGGGCTTGGTTATTCCCATTTGGTGCTCACTGTTATACCCTTAGTGCGACGTTGATTATATTTATTATCAGACTGTCAGTGACTCCGAAAAAGGGCAGTCAAACGTTGTGATGAGATTCTTTTCTAGCACTAAACGGAAATATTTTTTAATCGTGTGAAAAATTTTAGAGGATTTCCAATAACCAACTTTCAAAGCAAAATTAAACTTCTCTACTGCCGATAAGCCTCTAGCTTAGCAACACCCTACCTCTATTTTCTTTTCGTGGGCAATTCTCAAAGGTTGCGCTTCCTTTGCAGGGAGGGACCACTAAAGGTTATTTACGAACTTTGAAGTAAAGTAGTTATGAAGAGAACGTTTTTTGCTATAATCGCAACGACAATTATGGAGGCTGCAGGATCTACCGGCATCTTTGCTCTGGCTAATGCACAACAACCGACAGGACAGTCTAGTTCGCCAGCTGTTTTCTTAACGAACGAGGTGCTTAGTCAGCTTCCACCGGTTCCAAGTTTCGTGGGAACTGGTGCTTTTGAAAGTATCAATTACAGTCCCTGGTTCTGGATAAGCGTCAATGAGTCATCAGGGTATTTGAACTCAACTTTGACTGGGGATACTGAAGGGGGCGGCATCTACCGTGGATCCGGGGTCGACTCCCAATTTTATGCTCAAGTA
>JAKATW010000042.1:5489-6149 GCA_021827945.1 Thermoplasmata archaeon | reverse complement strand
CCGACATCGCGTTGGTGCTTGCCCTCGTTGTTATCCTCTTGTCTCCAATCCTATTAGGATGTGTAACAGATATAATCTCCGGTTGTGCTCTCTATCGTCCTTCTTATTCCCCTGCGTACCTCAAGCTCCTCAATAGCCTCCCTCCTCTATGCGAGATTCATGTGGAAGTCTGACATCTCGCTCGATTCCCTCTCCGGGTCGTGATAGAAGAACCCCTTGAATTGCATATCCTCTATTGAAAGGGAGACTGGGATAGAGAATATAGTCCTGCCCTTGTACAGGATTACATTATCAGCTCTATCAACAATCTTGGATGCACGGGAGAACACCGATTTTATCCCCTTCCTATGCATTGATGCGGCTACAATGAACCCGGTATTGTTCAGCATTCTGAGGGTTGTGTGCGGAGAAGAATGCCCTGTCCGGCACCCACCAGCGCTTCTCGCATGATGGGGCGAAGAATTCCATCGCCCTCTCAAGGATTACAACATCTGGTATGGAACCAGGGAATATCTTATAGGAGAGGGAAATCTTGTGATTCTTCTTCAGTTCGGGATGGTCCTTGGAATGACCGTACTCGAATATAGATGTTGAGGAGTAGGAGGGAATAGTTGTGATGTCGTAGAACAACGAACCGGAAGGCTTCCATTTTGCTATCAG
>JAKATW010000042.1:0-5479 GCA_021827945.1 Thermoplasmata archaeon | reverse complement strand
TCGTTCTGATGTAGTAGAACAACGAAAAGGAAGTTCTCCATTTTGCTATAAGGTCTGATGCGAAATACCTGTAGATGGCGATTCATCTATCTTTTCTAGGGGTTTAGAGATGCGGTGAGAGCTTAAATCGGCTGGATGAACCTTGGAGATGTATGTTCCTTTGTACCAGAATCCAGTAGACCTTATTGGTAGAGGTCTCCACAACCTTTGAGATGGAGAGGGAGAGTATGGCGTTACACTCACTTTCGGTGACGTACCTCATAAGCATCTCATCGAGGGAACAAGCACTGACTATGCCCATCACAGGGATGATGGGACGGCAGATGATGATTCTCTGGGTAGAACCGACCTGACCCTAGATACCTTTCCGTAAACGTCCTTTCCCACATACTTGTAGTGGTACTTCATGTTCTTCTTTGAGGGATCGTAGTATGGAGCGCGGTCGTATACATACACGGCAGCATTCTCTTTCTCCTGCCCGACCCTTTGAATATTTCCAGTAACGATGGTAAATCCCACCTTTATGTTCAAATATTCCTTACCAACAAAACGGCTGTGACAAAGGGTCTGCTAGATCATAATGGGGGTAAACTAAGGGAGTTCAGGCTCCATGCCAATTCCTTGGGACATGCCACGGTCATGTCACTCTAGCGAAGTTTACCGAGTATATTGCTTACGATATAGGTCGATCCACTTGCCTCAAACGCTATCCTCGTCCCTTTAGGTATCCCGGGTGCGAAATCCTCGTAGTCCTCTATGTTCATTGCAAACTCGAAGTTATCCTTCACCTCTCCATCTGGAAAGAGACAAGTTGCAACGCTGTTATCTTCCCCCACATCTATCCCAAGCACTAAACTGTTCACGCTTTTGTTACTCTTTCCTACCTATTCACCTTTTCTCTCCCCGACGCCCTTAATCGGTCTTTAGAGCAGCATAGAAGGGCTGACCGTTGGGAGATTTTACTACTCAGTCAAATGAAATGACAGAAAGAGTATTTCTTAGTTTCGGTACCGAGACCATAGCGTTAGGGGTATTTCAACACCTATGGGCCTGAAGAAAACAGCAAGGGGACATATTCCAGTGTGATATGGAAGTTCGTTGAGAGCACAAAAAAAGAGAAAACAGCCGATGATATACGGGGACGGTAAACAGAGGCGCGATTTCGTCTACGTCAGGGATACCGCCAGGGCATCGATTCTGGCGATGAAGAAGTAGAAGCCCGGGAAGGTCTACAACGTTGGTATCGACATTTCAACGGATTTCAATACCATCTTTCAAATAGTCGCGGAGGAGATAAAATATGATAGGGAACCCAGATACGCCCCCAACCAGCTCAAGAGCTATCAGTATTTTATTCAGGCAGTTGCGCCAAAGGCTTTCAGAGAGCCTGAATTCAACCCAGAATATGACGTTCGGAAGGGCTTCCGTGAAATGATCCAGTCTTCTCTGCATTCTTCGCCGAAATAGGAATTAGGGTAGACAAGATGCCAAGAAATATTATTATGTGCGAGAGCCTATAGTCTTGAAATCCGATGCAACGACTGATATCTGAAACACTTCCAGGTATATTCAGCAGTACGTTCACCATAATCATTCCAGCATACAATGAGGAAGATGTAATCGGAAAGACGCTTGACGAAATTTGTGATTTCATTTCAAGCAACCACTTAAAATGGAGCGTGATCGTTTCCGTCGAAGGCAGGGATGGTACCAGTCAGATTGTATCGCACTACCAGAGCATCTTTCCATTTATTTCTGAGATAAAATCAAACGTAAGGAACGGGAAAGGGGGAGCCATCAAGCGGGCCCTCGATAGGATTGAATCGGATTACACCATACTCATGGATGCGGACGGCAGTATGCCGTTTCGGGCCATAACGTATAACCTGCTCCTCTTGGGCGAATATGACGCGCTAATATTTTCCAGGTACTTCAGGGACAACAGCATCCCGTTCGTAAGAAAGCTCCTCAGCAGGGTATTCAACATCCTAGTTCAAGCGTCGCTGGGGCTCAGGATCAGGGACACACAGAGTGGATACAAGGCGTTCAGGTCCGATCTCTTCATAAGCGCAATGAGGAAGGTTGGATCAACCAACACATTCTTAGACGTAGCCCTTCTATTCTATCTGAAGAAGGAGGGTGCGAGGGTTAAGGAAGTCAAATCTATCTATGAACACCGCGAAAGGGGGAAATTTAATCCTATTTCTGGGATCATAGGCATGGGAGCTTCCCTAGTTGCATTCAGGATCAGGCATTCGAGATTCTATAAGTACGTTCCAGACGGCCTTATAGATCTATATTACAGGAAATTTAGATGGATCTGACAAAGGTGACACTGGGTAAGAAGCTTATATCTCCCTTGTTCCTTTACTAACCTCAAGAAGTCACAAACTTAGACACAAAGTATTCTTGAGTATCACACTTTGTGATGAATCACCTTTGGCTCTCAGTCTTGAGATGTGTGAAAAATATCCCATACAGCACTCCTGCTCCATAGGTAACGTGTGACGCCCAGACTGTCAATGTACCTAGCATTGAAGCAAGAAGGTTGCTGCAGCGTTTATAGAAGTTCGCAAAAATACCAATTGAAATAAATAGAATTAACCCGAACGCAAATAATGCGATGATTGGACTAAATACAATGGACAAATATATGATTACAGGCACAAATATAAGAAATATAGAGGAGATCAGGTAAAATGGCTTGAATTCGCCTATCTTTATGGCTGCTCCCCTATATTTTGCATATCGCCAAATCTGCGTCAAATGATCCCTGAATACTTCTCTCCTGTGATGATAAACGATGAGGTTTGGGTCATAGTAAATACGACGTCCAGTTTTTTTTAATTCTTCCGAAAAATGCGTATCCTCCCCTGGCCAGAAGTTAAGGTTGAAACCCCCTATTCCGATGAATATATCCTTTCTTATGAGCATATTTACAGTCAACAGGTTGTCTACATACATCTTGTTGGCCACGGATTTGTATCTATAAACTTCCCGGAGGGAACCAAACACCGATGTCAGGAATAGGTCAGATGCAATTCTCCTAGCACCTTCGTTCTTGGGAGCTACGTTCGGGCCTCCGACCACACCCTCCTTTTCCATGTCTTGTAAACCTGTTTCAAGCCAATTTTCAGAAGGTATGGCATCATCATCAATAAATGCTATGATCTCCGATCTAGCAATGGAAACAGCGTAATTCCTCTTTTCAGAAGGAGTACCAGATTTCGCAATTACTATCACTCTTTCATCATTGACGTCAATGTTTTCCTGCAAATCTGGAATGCATATCAGCTCAAAGTTCTGAATTTTCTGGCTCAGCAACCCACTTATACAATCATGCAGATAGGGAGTTGCTTTCTTAAAGGGAACTATTATACTGACCGAAGGGGATCCACTATGCTTATCCACCATAACTTCAGAACTGTTAAATATAAGTTAGATTTATAATTTTTGAATGCTGATGACTAAAATACACGTTTCCTATCCCCCTATTGATACAGGAAAAGGAACGCCAGCCCTTTCACAGAATCGGCAGTTCCAATACCAGTCTGCGGAGTCCTACATCTATCCGGTGGTACCAGCCTCGCTTGCAACTCTCTTACATTCAGAAGGATATGAGGCTGTATGGGATGATGGAATAGCAGAAAAAATGAGCTACGACAACTGGCTCAAACGCATATCGAACAGTAACCCTGACATTGTTTTTATGGAGACGAAGACGCCTACCGTTAAGAAACACTGGAAAATAATCAATCAACTGAAGGAAGAATTAGAAGGAGTAAAGATAGTCCTTATGGGAGACCACGTTAGCGCCCTTCCAGAAGAGTCACTTTCAAACTCAAGAGTGGATTACATTATGGAAGGCGGGGAGTACGATTTCAAGGGACTCGAGTTGGCTGAGTACCTCAGCGGAAAAAGGGAGAAAGTACCATCAGGATTTTACTTCCAGAAAGAAGGTAAGATAGCTTATTCGGGGCATTCTGTCGAATCATTCGAGTTGGATAACCTTCCTTTCATAGATCTTAACTTAACCAAATGGAGGCTTTATTCCGAACTTAACGGGAACTACAAGTATCGTCCTGGTATACATACGATGTTTGGAAGGGACTGCTGGTACAGGAATGGAGGTGGATGCACTTTTTGTTCGTGGACCGTTCTCTATCCAAAGTTCAGCTTAATCTCTGTAGATCGTGCACTGGATGAAGTTGGTTACCTTATTGACAACTATGGGGTAAAGGAAATATTTGATGATACGGGCACGTTCCCTCCTGGAGACTGGTTAAAGAAATTCAATGAGGGAATGGTAGAAAGAGGTTACAACAAGGAAGTGAAAATTGGATGTAACATGCGAGTAGGCGTCCTCTCTTCTGACGAATACGTTTCCATGAAGAAAGCAGGCTTCCGCTTCATTCTCTACGGCATAGAGAGCGCAAACCAGAGATCACTTGACCTGCTGAACAAGAGTGTAAAGGCAGAGGAACAGTTCAACAGTATAAAGATGGCTTCGGATGCAGGATTGGATCCACACATTACCGTAATGTTCGGTTACCCTTGGGAAACCAAGCAAGAGGTACTGAAGACGCTTAAGCTCGGAACGGACTTGATCAAGAAACAGTATGCGAAAACTTGGCAGGTCACTATCGTAATACCTTATCCTGGTACAAAGTTATTCAAACAGGCACAGGAAAACAGATGGCTGCTCACAGAAGACTGGGATGAATATGATATGAGAAAGCCCGTGATGTCCACTCCGTTATCTTCGAGGGAAATAATGGAAATAGTGAAGGATTTCTATGGAGCAGCCTACAGTCCAGAATTTATTATGAGGAGGATAATCAACATAAGGTCAATGGATGACATAAAGTATCTTTTCTTTGGTTTAAAGAAAGTGATAGGATATAGAGAGAATTTCTCCCCAGACCAAGTTAATGGATTTTCTGCTGTGACTGAGTAGTAAATGTTCTGCTCGTCCGGTTCTTTTTCAGGCGACACTTGTCAGTAAGTAGTGTCGCCATAATGGAGAGTGGAAAAATGAAAAAACGTGGAAAGAATACAAAAAACATGAATGACTACGTCGTGGGAATAGATATCGGTGAAAAGGAGAGTGTTGCCACCTACATGTCTCCATACGGAGACATATTGGATCACTTCAGCTTTGAGATGAACGATAACGGTTACGATGAATTCAAGAAAAAGATCCCGTCGGAGGCGAAGATCGCATTCGAGGCTTCAGGTCTTGCTTATGTGGTATCAAATAAATTGAAGTCACTGGGATACGATTACCTTACAGTAGCTCACCCAAGGGAGCTGTCCTGGATAGTAAAGTCAAAAAAGAAGAATGATCATGTTGATTCGGTGAAGCTTGCAAAGCTTCACATGGTGAACATGATTCCCGAATCTCATCTATTGTCAGAGGAAGATAGAATATTCAGGGACCTCCTTATTCAGGGACCTCCTTATTCAGGGACCTCCTTAT
>JAKATW010000158.1 GCA_021827945.1 Thermoplasmata archaeon | reverse complement strand
ATAAAAGTGTAGTCGAATTTAAGGTGGTTGTAGATAAGAGGAAGAAAGGCCCTGACAGGCTGTGGAAGAAGGACAAAGATGGAATTAAGAGTGATTTCAAAAAGATGAAGAGGTACAAAGATACCTTCAAGTCAAAGGTCATCGTGATTGCCTACACTGGGGACCCCCAGGAAACGAGCGAAAAGGAATTTCCAGTTAAAGATTTCGAAAATGAGATTAGTAAGTCATTCCATAAAACAAACAAGGTCTCGGTGATAGTATGCTGATGTGCGTAACAAGTATCTATTTAACCAGCACAGATAGGGAAGTTGCAAAGCATCTGAAGGAAATTGAAGCGATATTGGAGGGGCAGGATATTCCAGACCTATGCGGGTGATAATGAGTGACTAAGGTTAATTTTAGAGTGGACCTTAACTTGCTTCTTGAATTGGGAGAAGAGCTGATTTCCAAGGATGAAATTGCAGTAAGTGAACTAGTTAAGAATTCATATGACGCAGATGCAACTATAGTCGAAGTCTCGATACAAAATGATAGCATAATTATTGCTGATAATGGCAATGGAATGACAATTGACATCATCCAGAATAGCTGGCTGGTAATTGGAACTTCTTTCAAAAGGAGAAATACAAAATCACCGATGGGAAGGCGTGTTCTTGGGGAAAAGGGTATTGGAAGACTATCAGCTTTCAGACTGGGAAACAGTCTCACAGTGAAAACCAGAAGTGAGCGGAGTGACCTAATTGAACTCACGATGAGCGTTCCAGAGAGGTCATCAATAAACAGACCAGACTCGCCGTCCAGTTCCATGGATGCTTTCGCCTCAGAGCTATCCATCAAGCCCCCTGAGAAAATATTCCCACATAACAGCAGCAACGGTACTATCTTGATTATAAGCAATTTGAGAGGAAAGTGGGATGAAGATAAGATTACTAAACTGAAGAACCTGCTTTCGAGGCTAATCCATCCGTTCGATGCATCTATATCCAATTTTTCCATATCACTCTTCGCTGAGGGTGTTCAACAGCCACTCGAGCCTCCAGAGCAATTAAGGAACCCGCATTATTCTATAAACGTAAATGTATCTAATGAAGGGCTCTACAACGGCGAAGTGAAATACCGAGATGAAAGAAACGAGCCTGTTACCAGCTCTATTTCCGGAAAAGTTATTATCACGGATTCAAAACGAAAGAAAATTGAACTGCCTTCAGTTAGTAACGGGGGCCCGGGACCACTTAAATTCAAACTAAATGTGTGGGACAGAGACTCTCCCGATCTTAGAGGATGGAAGTCAGATTTAGATTATTATTCAGGTATATCCCTGATCAGAAACAATTTCCTTGTGGTGCAACCCAAGACTGACTGGCTTGAACTAAATATGAGGAGAGTGCAGAATCCTACAATGAGGTTGAGCACAAACCAGATTATGGGTGCCATCTATATTAATTCTGACTTTAACAAGAATCTTTTGGATAAAACAGACAGGGAGGGGCTCATTGAAAACGAAGCTCTTCATCTTCTAAAACAAATAATTTACTTCCTCATGGATAAACTTGAACAGATAAGGTACAGAGCTCGTCAGAGCCGGAGACTCTCAAAGGGAACTGTTCTGGATCTCATTGATAGTAAACCTTTAAGGGATATTTCAAGTAAACTGCCAAAGGAATCTAAAGATCTCCTTCTTGGATTTGCAGACGATCTCGATAGAACAAAGGAGGAGATAGAAGAGCTCATCCTTGGAAGAGATAGAATGGCAACGATTGGTCTCCTTGCAGCGGAAATGATCCACTCTGGAAGAAATGCACTTGTCTCGATAACGGACAGTTACCCCTACATAGAGGAACACCTAAGTGAAGTGCCAGAGTCGATAAGGGAGAAGATTCTAAATTTGGTGGAATCAGGCAAAATACTTGACACTATGTTCAAAGACCTTAACCCATATCTAAGGTTCAGGACGAGAACAGAGACGAATATCAACATAAGTGCAATGTTGAACATGCTGGCAAGACTCTATCAAGCAGACTTTAGGAAATCAAATATTGAACTTCAACAAGACGTTGACGAAAATCTGAGTTTTGTTGCCAATCAAACAGACATTTTGATTCTTCTTACTAATTTCTTTGTGAACTCAATCTACTGGGCCCCAAGGGGTAATTTGGAAAATACCAGACCCAAGATTAAAATTACTGCAAGAAGAGAGGAGGCAGGCGTTATTATAGATATACAGGACACAGGACCTGGAATTCCGGAAGAATACAAAGATCTGGTGTTCGAACTGGGAGTCTCATATAAAGTCCCACCTGGAACAGGAATCGGATTGACCATGAACAGGGATATAGTGAACTATTATGGTGGAAAAATTGATCTTACCTGTAATTCTGAAATGGGTGGGGCAAGATTTAAGGTTATTTTACCAACCAAGGAGGTGTGATATTATGGAAGAATCTAGAGTATTAATTGTCGAAGACGATCTAACAGTGTATAGTCATATAGAAGAGGTCATTAACGAAGTAAAAAAAGCCGTGGGGTTTGGGATACAAATTAAACATTTCAAAACTCTGAGGGATCTCGAAGTTGAAAAAGAACAACTGGGGGACAATTATGACCTGATGATTCTTGATCTTAGGCTTGACCATGAAAATGGAGGTAATTCAACGGAGACACTGGACCAGCTCAATCAAATCAGCAACAAACAATTTATTCCCGTGGTTATATACACAGGTTTTGCAAATGATGTTGAGGAACAATATATCAAAAAATGGAAATTGATTAAAGTTATAGAGAAGGGATCAGACTTAAACGGGAACCTTGAAAAGTCAATCGAGAAGCTGCTTAGAACGAAATTTAACTTTAAATCTCTGTTTAAGAGAATAGAAAGGGAATTTAAAGTGCTTTCTGTTGATTTGTTAGATGAAATATTTGAGGGAGAACCACAGATTGATGAGGAAAGTGTTCAAGCCCTTATGATTTCAAGACTATCTGCCCTCCTAACAAATCGGCTAAACTCAATATTCGACTCAAGAACTAGAATTCCTGCAGAAGTTAAGATAGTTTATCCTCCCTTGGATAATGATAAGGAAATTCCAATCTCTATGGGAGATATATTAAGAGATAAAAGTGGAGATAACTGGTTTCTGGCATCTCCCACTTGCGATCTTGTAAACTCAGATGAACGAAATCCAAAAGTCAAAGATGTCCTTCTCTTGAGGTGCTTCAAATCTCCAGAGGACGTATACAATTATATTGGAGACCGGAAAATTAAATTAAGCGAACGTAGGGAAGTGTCCATAGTTTTTAAAGTTCCTCGTGCCGTATCTGAGACAGGACTGCTTCTTATATATTCTAAACTTTACAAAACTCAACCTTATGAGGATGTTCTGACCTGGACAAAGCAGCTTTCCATAACGTCTCTATACGCAGATGACGCCAAGGCAGTATTCATTAGTGATTTATTGCGACTAGGAGTCCCAGACACAAGTCCTGACCATGATGACCTAGTGAAATCATTTAAACATCCTTCTAAGCCTTGATAAATATTCTAACATCCTTTATTCGTTTTGTTGAAGTAATTGCAGTGTTCCCTTAATGGGCAACTTTGGCATTCAGGATTTGCAGGTTTGCAAATCATAGCTCCTAGGTCAATCAGAGCATAATAAGATTCACTCACTTCTTTTGGGTCAATGAGATAGGTAATACACTCCTGAAACTCTTTCGTTTTCCTAGACCCATCGGATTGTTCTAGATCAAAATATCTGCCCGTTATTCTCACAGTGTTTGTGTCGAGAAGAGGAAGGAGACGACCGCAATAGAATATTAACATTGCGGACGCAATATATTCGCCAACGCCAGGCAGTTGCTTAAGTTGCTCTAGGTCACAGGGTATCTGTCCTCTGAACCGATTAACTATCACTTCGGCCATCTTGATCATCAACTTTAATCTCCATTCTAGGCCCAGTGAGCCAGCTATTTTCTGAATTTCAGATGCCGATTTGAGAGAAAGTGCCTCTATGTCAGGTATCTTCTGTATAAATTCATTATAGACCGGGACGACATTTTCAGCTCTAGTCCTGTGAAGTAGTAGCTCTGCAATAAGCAATCTGTAACGGTCATTTTCATGTCTCCAAGGAAATTTTCGGCCGCTACTCTTATACCATTTTAGAAGCTCAGTTGACAGCGTAACACCCCCTGTCCGTTAGTCTTAACCATAGTATAATGACTTGCTAAGAGCAAGCGCTATCTTCTCAGAAAAGACTGGACTTACCGAATCTGCCAGCATCTGATACTTCCTTCCCATAGTGATTTCTCTAGGGAATCTGAATCCGTGATTGAAGCCCATTATTCCTGAGACCTCTAGGGGGGAAACAACTCTTGAATTTCCAGAGCGAGGGTCCGAATCGGGATGAAGTGTGTAGGTCTTCATGACGTTTCCAAAAGATCCAGCCGGTTTATCCCATTCCAGTATGGTCCATCCAAACTTTCCAGATTCATAATATTTTAAATACCTCTGAATGGTCCTGAGGTTTGGCCACTGGTGGTCAGGATAACTGCCCATTTCCAGACCTCTGTATTTGCCTATTGCGTCGAACACTGTTGAAGGATTTTTCCGCAGGGACTCCAATGTCTGGACAAAACTTTTCGGATCTCGATCCAAGAACCCAACAGCAAAAAGTCTCCTCCTTGAGGTTGCAGCTCCAAAATCTGAGTATTTGAAGAGATTCACAGTCACGTGATAACCAGCTCCTCTGAGTCGCCTGATCTGTTTGAAGAATTCGGGATCATTTCTCAGAGGTGGAACGTTCTCCATCACAAATCCCGAAGGTTCAATCTCAAGAACACTGTCTGCGAACTTCCTGACGAGTTCATAATCTCTGTGGTCTGCACCCCGTCTGGTCATGTTCACGCTGGACCACGGTTTGCACGGGGGTCCACCAATAACGTAATCGTAATTACCTTCAATGGTATCTCTTAATAGGTCTGCTTGGACGAATCTTGAATTGGGCAGCTTCTCATAGATGTCCCTCACATCTTCCGATAAATCTACCCCTGTCACCGAGAACCCTTCCTTGGCAAATCCTGAGGATAGCCCACCCATTCCACAGAACAGATCCAATACCTTCGGTCTACTCATTCAAACTTTATTCATTTCACCTGGAAATATTTTTCCGGTTATATTCTGATGTCTCGATACTATTCATATTGAACGCGTTGATATAAAGTGAGACTGCTTATTTAGATCAGATTAGCTCCAGCACCTACATCAACTCTCTCCTACTTGAAGTAATTTATAGTATGATACGACATTGGGATACGCATGTAAAATCTCAGGGCAGTCCTTCTATGCTGCTCTTTGTCAGCATTAAGAGCAGCAGGGAGGGAAAACGTGAATGTGAAAAGAAGAAATAGGAAGAACATGAACAGTCAGGTGGTTGGAATAGACATTGATGAAGAGAAGAGCACGGTGACATACATCTCCCCTGAGGGAAAGGTTAAGGAAAACTTTGAGTTTGATATGAGCACAGATGGATACATTGAATTCACATCTAGGATACCAAGGGAAACAAGGATTGCATTTGAGCTTGACTCCGCACCTGATATTTTGGGAGAACTCATTATTTAGCCGTATTTTGCTGCTTCCCCTGAAGCGATGACCCTTATTTTGTTCTGGTCTGGCACCTCTCAGGGTAATCCAAGAAGTTGATGAATCTGATACTGCCGTATATCTCTGTCTCCATAGACTCTTCAACTATGTTGTAGATGCTCTGGAGAAAATGAGCCTTCACCATCTGCATCTCATCCTAGTTCGGTCTTTCCTCTTGGTCGGTGTCTTTGTTGAACAGGTTTTTCAACTGGGGTTTCAGGCCCCCAAGTCTATTATCCTCTTTATGTCATCAAGCCTGTCACCACGCTTCTTGAGGTCCTCACATCTCTCCCTGATCTCATAGTTTATCAGGTTCATAGACAATAATATCGTGCTCATAAAGAGGGATTATTGTGATCAGATATGGTAACTTATTGGGTTTTTGGAAATCCGCCACAGCTTCTTCATTCATGCTTTAGCAATCTTCTAGCATATCGATCCTAGCTTTGATTTTTCGCACAAGTTCATCTGTTTCTTCCTTCTTAATGCGGGCCCTTCCTGACAGCATTTTGAAGAGTAT
>JAKATW010000105.1 GCA_021827945.1 Thermoplasmata archaeon | reverse complement strand
CTGTCAGTATGTCAGAGCCTGAGGAATACGAAGGACAGATTGATGAAGAGACTCTAAGGGAGATAAAATTCTCGAAAGAAAAGAAGATGAGAGTAAAACAAGAGGGCTGGTAGATCAGCGGAAGATCGCCTGCTTTGCAAGCAGGAGGCCCGGGGTTCAAATCCCCGCCAGTCCATCCAGGATTATGATCTGGTTTCGGTGTTCCCAGTTTTCAACTTAAAGTACTTTGGAACATCAGTTTTGCCGTCTATGCAAGATGCATTCTCGTCGAGTTCCCCGCTTACATGCATCTGCAAATATTGTGATTTGTCGTTCATCACTTTGGCTTATGAATTCCTCTCCTACAAGAACAGAATTGAGAGAGAGACAATCACGGCAATGAGTACCAGAACTCCGATAATAATTGCAATGGTTCTCCTGTTCTGTTTCTTTCTATGAGAGATTGGATGTTTCCTGTAATCGCTGTGACTCTCGGATCTCGGATTCGCATCTTCTCCGTATCTATCTTCGACCATCCTACCACCTTGCGCAGCACACATGATGTCCAACTGTGATTCTATTCTCATGTGGGAATTGATATATAAATAATGCTGATGTTCCTGATTGATCACTCTTATTCGGGCTTTTTCTTAGGCCATTTTAAGATGTTGAGAGCAACGTACTCGTGGATTTTCCTTTTCCCTGACTATTCAGTGATTAGAGACCTCGACGTAATCACAGGCTGTGTATGGTTTATAGTCTTGGATTGACTGAGGAAAAGTGGAAGATATCTATGAGTCCTGATGTTGGTAACCCCGTTGATTTCAAGAGACAAGCAGATAGGCTAAGGGATAAGTTGAACATTCTGTTACTCGCATCTGTAAAAAGGCCAGTACTCTTGGATTATGAAGTGAGCTCAACCTTTACGAAACAGGACATTCACGAATACGACCGGGTGAGAGGCTCACTGAGGTGGAATTTCTCAAAGGGTGACAGACTGCATATAGAAGTCAACGGAAGCGGTTTGGTCTTCATAGAAGGCAAAATCCAATTCGGTTTGGATCATAAACACAGGGACTTGATTATCCCACACGACTGTACTCTAGTTGAAATTGAGATAAACGAATCTGGAGAGCTGGGATCTCACAAGAACATTGGAACTCACCTGAATTGCGTCGTTTACAAGAGAGATGAGGAGTTGTACTCGCTCTTCAATCTGTTTCAGGTTGCCGTCGATATGGTAAGAATGGATGAGAGGTGGGAATTCCTGGAAAAGATTGAAGAAATCTTCAAGAGCACTCCTCTGCTCAACATTCATCCTCTCTCCTATGTGGTACACTCCGAAGCATTCTCAATGATTCTTGGAGAAGGACTCACTGGATTCGATCCCTATTTACACTTAAGAGATCTGATCGATCCTAACGTCTCAGAGGTGCCAATAAGACTAGATGGACTGAAGAGTTCAATCAACGAGGTCTTCAAGGAGATTAATGACTCCACTGTGTCTCAAGGTAGACCGGAAGTAGTACCGCTTGGAAATGCTCACATCGATTTAGCTTGGTTGTGGCCTGTTGCTGAGACTAGAGAAAAGATAAGAAGGACATTCTCAACTACAGTGGATTTGCTTCAACGCAGGAACTTCATTTTCCTTCAATCGATGGTTTCTCACTACGAAATAATCAGGGAAATGGATCCGGAAATCTACGCAAAGATAAAGAAACTCATACCCCAAAAGAAATGGGTGCCTGTGGGTGGAATGATAGTAGAACCAGACTGCAACCTCATAGGGGGGGAGTCACTAGTTCGGCAGGTCCTGTATGGTCAGCAGTTCTTTAAGCACGAGTTCGGTCGCTATAGTAACGTTGCGTGGCTCCCAGATACCTTCGGTTACACGGGACAGCTGCCACAGATCTTGGTCAAGACCGGTTTCGAGATTTTCGTGACTACGAAATTTACCTACAACGATACCACTCACTTCCCGCATGACATTTTCAAGTGGGAAGGAGCTGACGGAAGTATCATTCTTGCGCACTCTCATATGAGGGACTACATCTCAGATACGGACATGAGCGCAGTCAAAGATACCATAGAAAAGAACCCAGAAACTTCTAATATTATAGGAAGCGTCCCCCTGATCTTCGGTTACGGTGATGGAGGAGGGGGACCATCTGACGAGATGATCGACAGAATTCAGTACATCAACACTGCAAGGAAAACGTTCTATTCGGGAGAAGAGCCCCTGAGTCATTGGGTGACAAAAGTTAAGGAACATCAGAATCAACTCCCGTTGATTAGGGGAGAACTTTATCTGGAGGCACATCGTGGAACATACACGACGCACGCAGATATTAAGAAGATTAACCGTAGGGTAGAGTCAGAACTGTTCGTTGCGGAAGCGGTTCAAGCATTGGATGGTGCTAGAAGTGAAAACAAACTACTGGAGGAGTGGAAGGTGCTCCTTAGGAATCAATTCCATGACATACTTCCTGGGTCGGCCATTGACGAGGCATACAGAATATCCTTGAAGGAGCTTACGGATCTATCTGAACATATCAGAAAGGAATTCATAGGTACGAAAGAAATTTCAGGGAGTCAACAGACATCCTTCAACGTATTTTCTCCCTTCTCATGGAAAACAGTCGCTTGGGTACCACTATCCAAGGACCTTGTAGGATTGTGGGTCAAGGATGCAAGTGGAAATATGATACCTGTTCTAAACGATGGATTGATCGGCGGTTTCTACGCCAATTTTGACAGAGGGATGGGATACTATACCTATACAATCATTGAGGATAGGAAGAATGGTTCAACTCTGACCAATAAGTCGGCGCAGCCACCGAACAAGTGGAAATTCAGTATACAAGGTAACAAGATAAATGCAGTCAGCTACGAAGGAAATGAGTTACCTATTCCACAACTATTTCTCTTCAACGACTTCCCATACTACTTTGATGCGTGGGAGTTGGACGATCTTGAACGGAAACACGGCCTTCAGATTGAGCCAGACGAGATCGGACAATATTCCCTGAAGGACTACGGGGAAGTAATAGAGGAAAAGTACGATCTGAAACCGGGGAATGCGGTCTTGCGACTAATCCTTCCACTAAATGAAAAACTGGCGAGAGTCCAATTAGAGGTTGACTGGGAGGGCTACAACAGGCTCTTGAGAATGTACATCAAGGTAGGAAATGGAAGATTTCTTGGAGAGTCAGCTTACTCGACAGTCGAGAGAGAATCAGATGGAACTCATTATGAATTCCCAGCCCATCGGTTCGTAGCGGTTGAAAATGACAAGGCAACAATGATATTGCTCAACGATTCTAAGTATGGCTACTCCTACCGTGATGGTTATATTGGGGTTTCATTGCTGAGGGCTCCATTCTGGCCCGATCCATTTTCTGACCGGGGAAGAAATTCATTTTCCTTCGCATATGGATTTCTTGATGAAAGAGATCCTGCAACATATTCTGAAGAGGGCATTAAGTTCAATACCCATCCATTTGCTGTAAGAGGGGGATCGGACTCTCTTGGACATCTTCTAATCAGAGGGGCAGTACTTGGATCCTTTAAGATTTCAGAGGATCGTAAGGGTAAGGTCCTCAGGCTTTACAATCCGACAAGTAGTGAAAAGACCTTTACCGTGGATCTGCCATTTGAAGTCCTTTCAGTCACGGAAACTGATCTTCTCGAGTCGGAAGACTTTTTGAAATCGACCACTGATTATGTGAAGAATCCTAGAAAACTAGAGGGGACGATAAGATCCCATGAAATCAAAACGCTGAAACTAACAGTATAAGGGTTTACAAATAGAGGGTCTGAACGACCAAACAAGCAATACGCAATCAGATAATCAAATCTCTAGATGTTACGACTTCTGCAAACTCTTCATTGATAGATGCCAGATTAACTTTGTGAACCTCATACGCAGGGATTATGTTACCTGAGGAATCTTTTCTATCAAACGTGGCACACGCATCTTCTATCACATAACTCCTGAACCCAAGATTTCCAGACATCCTTACAGTAGTACTCACGCAGTGGTCAGTTACAAGTCCCACGTAGAATACTTGTGGGTCGCCCAACTGTCGCAAGGTACTCTCTAAGTTCGTTCCGATAAATGCACTGTTTACGTGCTTGGTTATTACGAGTTCACCCTTAGCAGGTTTCACTTCCTCTTTGAATTCAAACGTTGGCTTACCTTCCTTGAATATGGACTCAGGATCCAAGGAATCGTGCCTCACGTGTATTATTTTTCTTCCCTTCTTCCTGAATCCGGTGATCAGTTTAGAAATTACAGCCTCCGCACCTGGATTGTTTCTGTTCCCCAGTCTTGGATCCAGCCATGCTTTCTGGACATCTATCACTACCAGCACTGAATTTTCTAGTATTTGAACCATTTTGAAACTTCAATCCAAATTAACTAATTAAATTATTGAATGGATGAACACCAATGTGTATTTCTGACTCTGGGACGCCTGAGCGGATCACACCTGGTTCTCGCAAATAGTTAAATTCTCAGAGTCTTTTTCCATTGTGTCTTCACTGCCGAGGTAGCCTAGTCCGGCCAAGGCGATAGATTCGAGATCTATTGCTCGTGAGAGCTCGGGAGTTCAAATCTCCCCCTCGGCGCTCCGAGATTGAAATTATGGAGAATTGCTAGAAGTTCTTTCCTTTGATCGACAGAACTATTGTTTATAAACCATTCTAAGGATTTGCAATATACTGGAAAGGGGTGCTTTTCCAATGGAATAGATTTGTAGAGTTTTGATTTCTCTTAGGCAGTTGTATTTGCCATCATTCCTATCGGAGAATAGAATATTGACGTGATTACTCCTAATCAGACGGCACGTAGTCTCATCATGATTGAAAACTACCCTCAGGAGAATATTCCGCATGTAGAGAAGCCACCCCTTTGCCGCGAAAATTCAGAAGCATAATGGATGGGATCGGTCCGCCAAGAAAATTCCACGGTACGGTTATCAGTGTCGCCATCGCTATGTATGCCCTTAATAAGAGCACAGGTCGGGAGTCTATTTTGAATCAAATAGAGAAAGGGAAGATTGTCTTATATAATACCTTGAGGAGATCGGGCTTTATGCTGTGGTACTTAGATTCTATTTGCACATGACTCCTTCAAGAATCCTTAGAAAAGAATCCAACTTGTTAAGCAATTGTGGATGGCTTCGTGTCTTTTTGTGATTTCCGTACTTCAATTCGTCGTTTTGCATATTTTAGTTTGGCACAGTTAAATCTACTGAACCTTTAAAAGTATGTCAGGTATTTATAATTATGAATCTCAGAAGCCACTGGAAAACGATAACAGCTTTGGTGGTAGCTATAGTTGTAGTAACCTCAACACTAATTATACTATCGCAGCCAGTCACGATGAAAAATACCGGTCCGGGAGGCGACTGGGCCGTTAAGGGGAATGAAACATTCGTTGACTACGGTTTGATGTTTGTATTCCCTTCATTAAATTCAACTCTGTTATCTGGTACTGTTAAAAGCAACTCATCCAGTTACCAAGTATTTCTCCTGACTCCGGGACAGATGTTTGAGTGGTTGAACGAGTCAGACAGGTCTCTGTGGAATAACACTGTTGTTCGAGACGAATTCAACGGAACAATTCCGGGAGCGACCATTACCATCGCTACAAATATAACTCCAACTAGTTTTCTGAATAGCATAAAAGGTTCAGGGAATTTGCAGTTGTCATGGAGACTCAGTCCAAGTACAACTTACGTACTGCTCTTCATCAGTGGCAACAGCGTCAGTCGAGTCTTATATTTCAATACAGATTTGAGCGTATATCAGACATACAGCCAAATTTGAATGTTGGGTTTGGGACCACTCTTTCTGTCACTGAAAGAAGATGCTTTTATTTGCAATTTTGTATTTTTTAGGACATCACAATACAGACCCGTTGGATGAGACAACCAATTCAATCATCTAACGCACATAAAAGAATCAGTAGGGCTTTATACGGAGATGTGTGAAAATCAATAGTCCCTCCCTTTATTCTCCAAGAGTGATGTATAGACACTGCTTAAAAAGTAGTAGAGTCGACCTGTCTAGCCATAGAGATTGAGAAGTTGCACGATTCATAGGTACAATAACAAGCGAATCTCCTCAGGGACTTCATGCAAGGCGGCACTGATGAATCCGCAAATTGCCACACCAACCGCGTTTACTTTAATTCAGGTGACCCAATGGATATTTCTACTCAATTAATTGTTTGATT
>JAKATW010000109.1 GCA_021827945.1 Thermoplasmata archaeon | reverse complement strand
GCAATGCGGAAATAATGATTCCCCAGACTGAATAGTAAATGGTCAGTTCCGTCAAATAATAGAATGTGAAAAAAAGACAGACCCAAAGGGGCGGCCTAACGTTTGAGGCTTATCATCCTTGTTCCACCGTTTCTTTGATTGGTCAAGAGGGATATTCCAGGAGTTTGCAACATCTTCATCAATAGACTACGGGCCCAGTGGGAATCGAACCCACGACCACCTGGTTAAAAGCCAGATGCTCTACCGAACTGAGCTACGGGCCCCAGGCGGTATAGGTGAAGAAAATATAAAAATTATCGGTTAGACTTCAACGTTTATTCCGAGCTTTTCTGTAAGTTCCTTGTATCTATTTCTGATTGTCACTTCTGTGACCCCTGCGACTTCAGCAACTTCCCTCTGTGTCCTTCTTTCATTCAGGGAAATACTTGCAATGTATATCGCCGCTGCAGCCACACCTGTGGGTCCTCTACCTGATGTAAGATCCCTGTTTTCCGCAAGTTTCAGAATTTCCATTGCTTTCTTCTTTGCGTCATTTGACAGTCTCAGTCTGTTACAGAACCTGTTGATGTAGTCTTCAGGTCTTGATGGGAAAATTCCAAGCTGGAGTATCCTGCTCATCATCCTGTACGTCCTGCCGATTTCTTTCTTCTTTATCCTAGTGACTGAAGCTATCTCTTCGAGCGTCCGTGGTACTCCCATCTGCCTGCAAGCTCCATAGATTGAACCAGCAACAACTCCCTCAATCGATCTTCCCCTTATCATGTTCTCCTTTACCGCCCTTCTGTAAATGACAGCCGCCGTTTCCCTAACATCCTTTGGAAGGCTCAGGTTGGAGGCCATTCTTTCAAGTTCCTGTAACGCTTGCGCTAGATTCCTCTCTGCAGCATTTGATACTTTGATCCTTCTCTGCCACTTCCTCAACCTGTAGAGTTGTGCTCTGCTCTTCGTCGGTATGCTCTTTCCATAGGAGTCTTTGTTCTTCCAAGAAATTTCTGTGCTGAGTCCCTTGTCATGAATCGTATAGGTCATCGGAGCTCCAGTTCTCGCTCTCGCCTCCGATTGTTCAGAATCGAACGCTCTCCAATCCGGTCCCTGATCGATGAAGCTGTCATCTATTACAAGACCACAGTCCTGGCAGACGAGTTCCCCTCTTTCATAATCTCTTACCAAGTGGGTGGAACCGCACTCGGGACATTTAGTCACTTCTTCGAAAAGGTCTCTCTTATTCTTCTTGCTCTCTCCTTCTACCATGCTTTCACCTCACGTATACTTCCTTTGCCATAACTCCCTTTGAATCAATTGCGGCATAGGGGGCATTCACAGGTCCAAACAATCTAGATATCTTACCCAGTGGCTTACCCTCCTTTCCAAAGACTTTTGTCGATAACTGAACCTCCCTGTTCAACTTCGCAATGAGTTTTCCCTCTCTCACTCCTAAGACTGTACCTACTTTCTTGAGAGAATTAGGCATAGGCCACTAATATAACCTTTCAGTATATAACTATTTCGCAAATTTTTCCTGTTCTATAAAATTTTTTCTGCGAACCTTATTATATTTTGAGGCCGCCAGGACTAGCGCCTCGTGCAAAATCGAAGGTCTTTCCGGGCGACTAATGAATTCTGCGTGGAATTGTGAACCCATGAAGAATGGATGATTCTCTAGCTCGAGAATCTCCATTCTAGTTCCACTCTCATCTGTCGCAGAAAAATGCATCCCCTTGCTCTCAATTTCCTTAATATATTTCGGGTTGACCTCGTACCTATGTCTGTGTCTTTCTCTTATCTCTTCCTTACCGTAGAGATCATATGCCATCGTACCTTTCTTGATCTTGACATTGATGTCTCCGAGTCTCATTGTTCCTCCTTTCTCCGTCAATCCTATCTGCTCTGGGAGTAGATCTATTACTGGGAATCTGGTTTCGGGATTCAGCTCGCTTGAATTAGCTCCCGTGAGTCCCAACACGTTCCTGGCAAACTCGATTACGGTGAGTTGGAAACCAAAGCATATTCCGAGAAGCGGGATTTTGTTCTCTCTAGCAAACCTGATTGCCTTTATCTTGCCTTCTGTTCCCCTTGGGCCGTAGCCCCATGGGATGAGTACTCCATCCACATCTTTCAGCAGTTCTTCGATGCTATCTTCCTTTTCAGAATTGATCCACTTCAATTTCACGCCGATACCGGTCTTCCCGGTCACGTGCATGAAGGAGTGCTCGTTGGAGATGTAGGAGTCCTTGATCTGAACGTACTTTCCAACAACGCCTATTGTCACCCAATGAGAAGGGTTCTTGATGTTGGCAACAACACCTCTCCAGAAATCCATGTTCGATTCATTTGGTTTCAATCCGATTTTATCGAGGATGTAGTTCGGAAGAACGGTATCGTTGAGCAGTAAGGGCATCGTGAAAATGTCTCCCACATCCGGTATGCTGATAACTGCCTTCTCGTCTACTTGAGTGAACAGTGCTATCTTTTCCTTTAGATCGCTATCCAGTTCAATCTCACTCCTCGCTATAATGGCGTCAGGTTGGATACCGATCGACCTCAGCTCTTTCACACTGTGTTGAGTGGGTTTGGTCTTTGGTTCTCCAACGCTCCTCAGGGTTGGCACGTACGTCACGTGAATGAAAAAGATTTTACCATCCTCTTCAAGCCTCATCTGTCTCAGGGCCTCTAGGAAAGGCATCGACTCAATATCTCCAACTACCCCTCCCACCTCTATAAGGACTATATCAGAATTATCTTCAAGACCAATAGCCCTGATTCTTCTCTTTATCTCGTCAGTGACATGGGGTATGATCTGAACGGTACTTCCCAGGAAATCACCTCTCCTCTCCTTTTCTATGACCCATTTGTAGACCTTTCCAGTTGTAAGGTTATTTCCACTCTTCAGATTCCTGCTCAGAAACCTCTCATAATTCCCCAGGTCAAGGTCCGCCTCCGTTCCATCACTTAGGACAAATACCTCACCGTGCTGGTACGGGTTCATGGTACCAGCATCGTAATTTATGTAGGGATCTATCTTGACAATGTCAACCTTGTAGTTTCTCTCCCTCAGTATGTAAGCAAGTGAAGATGTTATTGTTCCCTTTCCTATACCTGAAATGACTCCTCCAGTTATAACTACAAAACGCACATCTCTTATTTCTAATGAGATATTAATCTTTTTTGAATGGCCGGTATCTGAGTATTTATACGGTTGGCAAATAGGCTGATGAAACCAACAAATTTCAATCCAAAAAGGTATATTTGAAATAACATCATGATAATACAATGGAAGATGAAATCCGGGTAATCACTTCATCGTATTATAATGAGAACGGATTGCCTGTAATTGAGATATTTGGAAGAAACAGGAACGGTGACTCGTTTGCCCTTCTCTATAAGAAGTTCCTTCCATATTTTTACGCTATAGAACCTACAGAGGACGAAACACGAAGGTTGAAAGCTGTTGAAGAGATGGTCAAAGTGGAAGACGAGCAACTGTGGTACAAGGGGTCAGAAAGAAGAGTCGTGAAATTCACATGCAAGTCTCCCTGGAGGGTCCCGGAGTTCAGGAAGTATATCTCTGAAGCAAACAGAGTACTGGCTGCCGATATACCGTTTCACTTCAGGTTCTACTACGATTTCGACTTAGGAAGTTGCATCAGGTTCAAAGGTAACGAGATAGATAGTGAGAAGTTCACCGTTGATCACGTCGTAGTCATTGACAGCGTAGAGAGAACTACTGACTTTCTACCACCACTTAAGATTCTGAGCTTCGATATCGAAAATAGCATAAAGACGCAACAGCTATACGTAATCGGATACACCACAAGTTTCAAGGGGCAGTATGCAGAAGGTGCCATATCGGGTGAGCCCATAGATATCCTCGAGAAGTTCATACAGCTCGTCAGAGATGAAGACCCTGACATAATCACTGGCTACAACATCGACGGATATGACCTTCCCTTTCTGGAGAAACTGGCACAAAAAGAGAATGTCACAATGCTCCTGGGAAGGGACACTAGCACACCCCAGAGAATACAGGACCAGTTCTGGAGGATACATGGAAGGGTCGTAGCAGATGCCTGGTGGAATGTCAAGAGGGAAATTCATCCAAAGCAAGAGACTCTAGCTTACGTGTCACAGGAACTTCTAGGAGAATCAAAGGGAGATGTCGACAGACTCAACATCGACCAGGAGTGGCAGAGAGACCAGGATAGGGTGATAAAGTACTGTATAAAGGATGCTCTACTTGCCCACAAGATTCTGGAGAAGATTGATGTCGTAGAAAAATACGAGAACATGAGCACCGTCGCGATGATTCCGCTCGATGATGTGTGGAACTCGGGCAATTCCACCTTGATAGACTCCCTGGTGATAAGAGAAGCAGACAGAAGGAATATTGCCGTCCCCATGAACAACTTCATCAACCAGAATGCGGAGAAGATAGAGGGGGGGTATGTACACTCGATAGAGCCCGGTCTCTACGACATGGTGGCAGTGATGGACTTCAAGAGCATGTATCCCAGCCTGATGATTAAGTACAACATCTGCTTCACCACGATGTCCCCAGACGGAGAAGTTGTATCACCAAACGGAACCAGGTTCCTGGGTATCAACGTGAAGAGGGGTTTGATTCCTGAGCTTCTGGAGAGATTGATGAAGACAAGGGATACCTACAAGGATATGATGAAGAAGGAGACGGAACACGACAAGAGAAGGTATCTAGACAGCATGCAGAGTCAGGTGAAGATTCTCATGAATTCTTTCTACGGGGTCTTTGCTTCAAGCTTCTATAGGTTCACAGACCAGAACATCGGTTCCAGCATTACTGCATTTGCAAGGGAAACTATAAAGGGGATCATTAATGAATTCACCGCCAATGGGATTCAGGTCGTCTACGGAGATACTGATTCCATATTCATAAAGACAGGCAAGCCAACGGTAGACGAGGCAGTCCAGTTGTCAAATGGACTGAAGGAGGGTATATCGAAGAAGTTGGGGATCATCATTGAGGTCGAAAGGGTGTTGGATCCACTTTTCTCCCACGGTGCTAAGAAGAGATATGCTGGGAAAGTCCTGTTTCCAAAGCAGGATTCTGGAAACATTGTCGTCAGGGGATACGAGATAAGGAGAACGGATTCCTTCGACCTGCAATCAGAAGCTCTAATGGAGATATTCAACCACATATTAGACAGGGATGTAAACGGGGCATTAAGAAGAGCCAAAGAGATCATTTCCGATGTGAGGGAAGGAAGAGTCGAAGCCGACAAGCTAGTGATATCCAGATCAGTCAAAGAGTTTGAGTTCTATAAGGAAATGGATTCACTTGCGAATGTTCAGGCTGCTAGAAAATTGATGAAGTTGAGGAGAGAATTTGTTCCTGGGATGAAGGTCTCATGGATAGTCGTTGACAGCAAGAAGAGACCGCAGATAGTTGAACCGTACATCCCCAATGTCACTTTCAATTTCAAGCCGGATTATGACTACTACGCTGATAGGGTAGCACAGACTCTTTCCAGGATAACTGAAGTCTTCAATGTCGATGAATCTTCACTGAAGTCATCAGATGTGAGGAAGAAGAGTACTCTGGAGGATTTCTTTTGAGGAGCAAAACAATATTTATTCTAAGTGTAAATAGACAGTGTGCATCGCTACCCTCTTGATATCAGGATGTCATCTTTTTCATTAGATTCCGGAGGCGATGCCAACAGAATGAAAGATTCCGACAATCTTGAGACTGTCGAGTCTTATCCGCTAAACCAGTACGTTGGAGTGAAAATAATTAGGGATAAAATCACTTCCCGAATGTTCTACCACGTCGAGTCGCAGGAACTCAAAGAACCAGAAGTAGAACTACTAAGGGAACTAAAGGAACACTTGCACAGGGCCCTGGGAGGCGGACAAAGGTTTGATTCGAAGAGCGATGTGTTGAAATTTATAAGAGATCAGATCGAGAATCGATTTGAGGCCCAAAAAACATCTATCGATGCAAACGTGAGAGGTTATCTGCAGTACATCGTTCTCAGGGATTTCCAGGGTTATGGAGTTATAGATCCTATTATGAACGATGGCAACATAGAGGACATATCCTGCGATGGGGTGGGTATCCCCATATACGTCTATCACAAGAAGTATCAGAATCTGAGGTCCAACCTGGTGTTTCATAATGGAAGAGATTTGAATAATTTTATAGTACTGCTTGCACAAAAGGGTAACAAACAGATATCTGTTTCAGATCCGATCTTGGATGCATCTTCGCCGGAGGGAAATCGAATCAATGCGACATTCGGAAACGAGGTGACATCGAATGGAGGGACATTTACGATCAGATTATTCAAGAAAACTCCTTTCACTCCGATTGATCTTG
>JAKATW010000021.1 GCA_021827945.1 Thermoplasmata archaeon | reverse complement strand
ATCCAGACTGTATTTTCTTTGAGGATTAAAAGGATATCCGAGTTGATTTGAATTTAGCTTCTACGAAATAGTAGATAAAAATAGATTTAGGTCCGGTCAAAATAGTGGTTTACATAAGCTTCCGTAATGGCTATTAGCTCTTGAGCTTGAATTTGTTGTACTCTTTCCTTCTCTCTCCTGACCCGATCAGACTCTCGCTTGTATGAGAAATAGAATGAAATCAAGGATACAGCCATCAGAATCACTCCTTCAATGAATGTAATAGCCTCGGTATTAAGGTAGAACTCATTTGGTCTCACAAGAATCCATCCCCATATGATCCCTACGAGTGCGCTTGGGAACAATAGCTCAAAGAGATTGTCGAGAAATGAGAGGACTGTGAACTTCAAAGCAACAAATTTGGATCTTCCACTTCTTGCTGATCTCAAGAACTTGAAGAATAGGAAAGGGAGATACAACATTAACGAGAGGTATGCAGCCCCTAGTACCACATTAAAGGCAATAACAAGAAGAGCGCTATATAGAAACCATTGTAAAGAATAGATCGTGAATGCAGCAGTGATGAAGGCTGAGATTATGAAAGGTGCCTTCATTTCTAGTGTCCCTGCCACTATTCCTTTCGTATTATTCCCAACTTCCCTTCCCACCGAATCGTATATCTTTTTCTTTACGTTATCTGGCAATTTCAAGGTTATCCCTCAATACTTAATCCTTTCAAGATAATCATCTTTTTTTTCAGTTAAAAGGGATGCAGCTGTGGTCATATTTCCTATGACTCGGATAGCAAGTAAATAAAAGGATCTTATCTGTTGAAAATGCTGGTTAAAGAGATTTCCATATGATGAACTAGTTTGCAAAACCAATATATTATGGGTCGCCATTATGAATCCATTTTCACAGCTCTTTCAATATCTTGTGACATAGTCTTATTCGTACTTAGAATGGTCGGATCAACACGAATACAGTTTTATACGACATTCCACGTCCAGTACCATATAGTCAATAACATTACAAGAATTTTCGCCTAATAATTTAAACTGAGCCCTTACACAGTCTCTCCCTTACCACACTCATTACAATTGAGCCCCTGACAAATAAGGTGAATGATCTTTCTCATGTAAAGGGAATGAAGAAGGTGTCGTAAACTACCAGAAATCGACAGAGTCGGAAGAAAAATGGATGATAGGAATTTAATAGCTGGAGAATATAATATTTGAATGAGAATGCCGCAAGAAAGAGAACTGGAAGTTACCAAGCATTTGAAGGAGATTGAGGAGGTGCTAAGGGAATGAATCAGAGTTACGATCCAAGAAGAATGTTTTGGGCAGGGCTTTCAGTGATGTTCATCCTCATAGGGATTGCAGCCGTGCTCAGCGTGATATCCAATCCGCACAGCTTTCCCACCACCCTCTCCGGATGGTTGGGAGTGGCAGGAAGCGTGGCGGGAGTTCTTATTGGTCTCTTCTTCCTCTTCATACTCATATCGGCACTCGTATGGTTTGCAAGATCAATAGGATGGATGTCAAGGAGCTGCAGGCATTCATCTGTTCCCGGATGGGACTGGTTGCGCCATGACAGCGCTCTCGATATACTGAGGGAGAGATATGCTAAGGGCGAGATAACGAAGGAGCAGTATGATAAGATGAGGGAGGATCTGGAGAAATGATGTTGATGGAGATTGAGGAGGTACTGGAGGAATGACGCATATAAAGAAAGAAAACAGGAATAATGAAAATGGGTGCGTAGATAAAGAAATTAGAAAGCCTGAGATCAGGATTTTCCCCAATAGCAAAGCCAAGGAGTTTGGCACTAAAGATAAGCTTGTTGAATATCTCAGGGATGGGTTCTATCCCAAAGGAACTGGAATTTACTATTTCAGGTCTTATAGACAAGTCAAGTGCATTCCTGGAAATTCATGGGCATTATTCCGTTTCGAAGACTTAATTTTGGGCTGTGCGAAGATCAAGGAACCTGCAGTTTTCAAAAAAAATGCGGGTCCCAATCAGGAATATGAAGGTCAGATTACTTTTGAAGTCACCAGTACAAGAGTTTTTAATCCCCCGCTTGAAATAGGAAGGTTAGAAAAGCTAACTGGGGAAAAATATCATAATGACGATAATTTGAAGACCGGTCGAGCATATTATATTGTTTCTAAGAAACATCACGATAAGGTCTTAGAGTTGCTTGGAGTTGATTGAAACGATGCGGACAGACGGAGTGCTGGAGGAATGACCAAGTACGAGCTTCCATTAGGCGATGAAATGAATCCCAATGAGTCGGGTTTTAGTGTTATTTTATATAAGAAATTAATAAGAAACTGGCACGAAAAGGCGACGACCGAAGATTATTTTTCTAAGTTCGTTTTCGAATATCTTGCGTTTAACGCAATTATTATTCAAAAATTCCCCAGTGGGACTGGAGGCAAAGACCGACATGCTATTCAGGGCTTAAAGAGTGATGATAATATTAAGCAGGAGTACTTGAAAAAAATCAATCAAAACAAAGATTTGGAGAAATTGATAGAGTATCTTAACAAAAGTCCGTTTGGAGGCGACGACGAATTGAAATGGTGGAACTGTTCTGATCCAGGTCCATGCAATGTACCTGACCCAGGATATCAGACGAGGGGGACCATAAGAGACAATAACGATTGGGAAAACATGGTAGAGTTTATTTATTCTGTCAGGAACAACCTGTTTCACGGTGGTAAGGATCTAGAAGATAAACGAGACCAACTCCTTGTAAGACATGCCTACAAGCTGTTGCGTCCTCTGGTTGAGATTTTGTTACACAGCAAAGGAATGGGAGGGGAAATTGATGAAGATTGAGAGGGTGATGGAGGAATGAAATGACGGAAGAGACCAATTTTACATTCGCAATATCCATGTCCGTGCTTGATCATTTAGGCAGAAATCTTTACAGGAGCTTTATGACAGTTATAGGAGAGGCAATTTCGAATTCATGGGATGCTGATTCTAATAATGTATGGATATACTTAGATAAGGACAGAGACGATCTTTACATTAAGGATGATGGGGACGGAATGACTGCAGATGACTTTCAGAAGAAGTTCCTCAAGATAGGATATACCAAGAGAGAAGGGGGGAATAGATCAAAGGGAGGGAGACCTTACATAGGTCGCAAAGGAATAGGAAAGCTGGCCCTACTTACTTATTCAGAATCAATAACAGTGATATCAAAGAAGCTGGGAGGGAAATACACCGGAGGAAAAATAGAAAATTCAGGCTTGGACAACGCAATAAAGCACGACCTGGAACCCGACGAATATAAGCTCGGAAGTTTCAATCTTGACGATTTCAAGCCTTATACTGAAGCACACCAAAAAGGGACAATCATTCACTTCGAAAAACCTAAGCAAGAAATTCGGAACACCATTCCCTTTCTGAAAAAAATCTTGGCGTTGTACTTCAAGTTTTCGCTTATAGACGAGAAGTTTAAGATTTTCGTAAACGAAGATCAAGTAACCATTGATGATCTTTCGGACTTGGCTCAAAGTACCGAATTCTTGTGGCAGATCAATAATTTCCAAGATCCATTCGCCAATGGAGAAAACCTTAAGAAATTACTGGAACCTGTGAAGCAAGTCGGGGCTAATACGAAGATTAAGGGGTTCATAGCGTCAGTAAGCAAACCTAGTGACTTGAATATATTTGGGACTGGGGAAAGAGCGGGGGTTGATTTCTTTGTCAATGGTAGAGTCCGCGACAGGAACATACTTATTCATAGACCATCAAATCGGTTGACGGATAGTTACCTTTACGGTCAAATTCATTATGACAGCATGGATGATGACTCCGACAGATTCACTACTTCCAGAGAAGGAATACGAGTGAACGACGAGAAGTATGAATGGACTTTGAGCGAGTTGGTGAAGCTACTTTCTGGTATCAGAGACAATTGGGACGACTGGAGGTACGAACATCACAAAGAAGGAGATGCGGAAAGCAAGAGGATTTCCAAGATGAAAAAATCATCGAGAAACCTTTTCGATGCTGTGTCCGAGGGATATGAGGGAGCAGAAGAATCTGCCATGACAAAGAAGGTGAACAAATGGGTTGAAGGTCTATCGGCGGATGCGGAATTCAATTTTGAATCTTACGCCGAGTGCTTCGTTTCCGAAAACTTGGTTAGAAAACACATAGAGTCGAAGCAAATACCGCTCACGTCAAAAGCCAAAACAGAGATAAAGCAACAGAAGGACAATGAAAAGAACAGCAAGAAAAGAGGCAATCTAAGTATACAACTCAGAAAAAACGTCAACGATCTAGGATATCTTTCAATGGATCAATTGGCTTACCAAGTAGATAAAAAGCATGCGGGACTTGAGGTTTCTAGCTTGATTAGGGATGCCAAGGAATACAAACCTATAAGAGATGCATTGATGCACACCTCGCTTTTGACGGACCAGGCTAAAAAAAGACTCAGCACTACCTACGCAAATATCAAGGGAAGAATATCCGAAATCCTTCAAGAAGGAAATGAAAGTGCCAAGGTCAAGAAGAAATGACATAAACATAGGCAGTCGACAACTTAATATATCGACTTTAATTTCGGTTTTATCAAATCATGAATTCTAGCAAAATCGCTGCGATAGACCTGTTCTGCGGAATAGGGGGACTAACTCACGGGCTCGAAAGAAGCGGAATAGAAGTCGTTGCCGGATTCGACATCGACGGATCTTGCAAGTACGCTTATGAAAAGAACAATTCTGCAAGATTTTTCGAGGGGGACGTGAGGAAATTGAAAGGGGAAGAGCTTAATGCGCTCTACCCCGAGAACAGCATCAAGGTGCTTGCAGGCTGCGCTCCATGCCAGCCGTTCTCTACAGGTGCAAAGTTGAGGGACGTCAAACCCAAAGACGAGAAGGAGCCCCTGCAAGCTTTTGCTAGGCTCGTGAGAGAATCATTGCCCGATATAGTCACTATGGAAAACGTCACCAATCTGAGGAATCGTCCGGTTTTCAAAAGTTTCCTCAATACGTTGAAAAGGAATGGATATAGGGTCTGGTACGACATTGTATTTGCTCCCAACTACGGTGTGCCACAGCAGAGACGAAGATTGGTCCTGCTTGCTTCTAGGCTCGGCGAGATATCGTTGGTCCCGCCTACGCACTCGAGATTCGAATACCAGACGGTGCTGCAATATATAGGAAGTCTGGAGAAAATCGAAGCGGGAGGGCGGTCATCAAGCGATCCAGCCCATAAGGCGCGCAATTTATCCGCGACAAACAGAAATAGAATAAGGATGTCCAGACCAAATGGCACCTGGAAGGAATGGGACAAGGAGTTGGTTTCGTCGTGTCACGTGAGGAAGAGCGGCCACACGTACAAGAGCGTGTACGGCAGGATGGGCTGGGATGCTCCTTCGCCGACGATAACTACAGAATTCTTCAACTATGGAAGCGGCAGATTCGGACACCCCGAACAAGATAGGGCGCTGAGTCTCAGGGAGGGCGCCCTTCTCCAAACGTTCCCTCCCGACTACGAATTTGTTCCGGAAGGCGAAGATGTATTCTTCGAATCTGCGGGCAGATGGATAGGGAATGCCGTACCCGTGAAGCTGGCAGAAAATATCGGAGCGAGCATAATGAAGTCGGTCCAAGAAGCAGCGAGCACGAAGCCTATCCCCTGAAGGAAGGAAACATGGACAAACTCAGCAAGGAACAAAGAAGCAGGCTGATGGCTTCGGTCAAAGGCACGAACACGAAACCGGAGAGAAAGCTCAGGTCTTCCCTGTGGTCGGCAGGAATGAGGGGGTACAGGGTAAATTTCAGGATAAAGGGTAAGCCGGATATCTATTTCCCTAAATGCAGGTTGGCCATATTTGTCGACGGTTGTTTCTGGCACAAGTGCCCCATTTGCTATACGAAACCCAAGAGTAATGTGTCGCATTGGACCAGAAAAGTAATAGAGAACCAGAAAAGAGACAAGGCCGTGGACTCTTATTTGAAGAGCAGAGGATATAAGGTAATCAGAGTCTGGGAGCATGACATGAGGAACTCAACAGACTCAGTCGTAACGAGGATCAGGACCGAAGTTGAGGATTGCAGACAGAGGGTTGCAATTGCCGGAAAAGACCACTGAGCCAGTATTTCCGGCTAGGCCAAGGAGTGCGACTTGATCTCATCCTCGATTTCGGAAAAGAAATAAGGATAAAAAGAACTCAGACTAGTTCCACTTCCTCCATCAATTCATCGGCCCTCTCACTGGATACCTTAGTAATCACGAAACTCATATTTTCCTTCAGGAACTCAAAGAACTGTTCCCTGGTCTTCGTATTTTCGTATCCTTTCATCATGATCTTGTAGTCGATGTCCCACTGGTCCTTCCTTCCCATCACGTACTCCTTCTTGAA
>JAKATW010000035.1 GCA_021827945.1 Thermoplasmata archaeon | reverse complement strand
TTCTAAACGAGCAGGACGACCTTAAGTTCATAGAGAGCTTTCCAATCAAAATTTCACCGGGAAGGATAAACTGCGTTATGCTCCCACTGAGGGCTTTCAGGCGGGGAACAAAAGAAAAGTAGTTTATCGTTGAATGGATAGGAAAGGGATGCCGAAGTTATCTGAACTGATCTCTTCTGCCGAACTCGGTAACAGGAGGGATATCGGAAAATTAATCACCATCATGGAAAACAGGAGCGAGGGATATTCCGATCTATTGAGAAGGATTAAGAAAAAGAGGTCCAGGACGTATGTTGTCGGAATCACCGGACCTCCGGGAGTGGGCAAGAGTTCCCTGATTTCAAGACTAGCTTCGGAATTCTCCAAAAGGGAGAAATTGGCAATAGTCATGATAGATGCAACTTCTCCGTACAGCGGAGGCTCCCTACTGGGAAATAGACTCAGACTTGAGAGCACCGATAACACGTATGTGAGAAGCATGGCGACGAGAGGTTCCACCGGAGGACTGAATCTGGCACTGGGTGATTCCCTTGACTTACTATCATTCCTCGGTTTTACCATGATCCTTGTGGAATCTGTGGGTACAGGACAGGATGAAACTGATATACTGCACTACTCTGATAAGATTCTGATGGTTCTGTCTCCAGGAATGGGGGACCAAGTCCAGGCCATAAAGGCTGGCCAGATGGAGATAGGAGATTTCATCGTTCTGAACAAGGCAGATAAACCGGAGTCAATAATAGCCGAGAAAGAACTGATGGAAACAATAAGCATACCGGATCTTTCAAAAAAACACAGACTTGTGAAGGTCTCTGCGCTCACTGGTGAAGGGATTGGAGAGCTCGCAGAAGCAATCATTTCTACAAGAAATGAGAGTGATAAAGGGGATTCAAATCTGAGCAAAGAGAAGGAAAGAATCAGGAGGGAGATTCTCGCGATCCTCAGGTCAAAGGACCGAATGGTGGAAGAGTATGCAAAGCAAGTATCGACAGGAGAAATCACCAGAGAAGAGGCGGTAACGGAAATCCTTAAACAGATTCAAAATTGATTTAGCCGCACGGGCAATCCCATCATTATTAGATAGTGGGTAGAGTAAGTTTACTCCACAGGATTATGTCTCTGCGCTTTGAATTTAGGCTCACAATATTCAGAAACTATTTGTAAGCGTACAGCGATATACTCTGGCAAGGGTGAATTGTTTATGAAGATAACAGTTAGTTTGATTAAGGCAGATGTAGGCGGACTGGCGGGACACTCAAGAGTACACCCTCAGTTAAAAGACGAAGCCAAGTTAGTCCTGGAACAAGCCAAGAATAAGTCAAAGATTATAGACTATCATGTGACGTCAGTAGGTGACGATCTTCAGCTGATTATGACACACAAGAATGGAGTGGACTCTGAATACATCCATGGTCTTGCGTGGGATGCTTTCTTGAAAGCAACAGATATGGCTAAGAAACTGAAACTATACGGTGCTGGCCAGGATCTACTTAAGGATTCTTTTTCAGGGAATCTCAAGGGAATGGGCCCGGGAGTTGCAGAGCTAGAGTTTGAGGAAAGGAGAAGCGAGCCTCTAGTTACGTTCATGATGGACAAGACGGAACCGGGAGCCTTCAACCTTCCAATCTTCAAGATCTTTGCAGACCCGTTCAACACTCCGGGCCTCGTGATAGATCCACACATGCATGATGGTTTCACTTTCGAAATATGGGATACCATAGAACACAAGAAGGTCTTCCTTAAGACTCCGGAAGAGACTTACGACATACTAGCTCTTATTGGATCAAAGTACAGGTATGTCATAAAGAGAGTATTCCCTGCAAAGAGTACCGGCATGTCAAAGGAAGCGGTCGCAGTAGTTAGCACAGATATGCTCCATGAAATCGCAGGCAAATACGTTGGAAAGGACGATCCAGTGGCAATAGTCAGAGGACAGGCCGGACTTCCCGCAATGGGTGAAATCCTTGAAGCATTTTCTTTCCCGCATCTCGTTTCGGGATGGATGCGAGGGAGTCATAACGGGCCGATCATGCCTGTTTCCGTGGCTGATGCTACGCCATCAAGATTTGACGGACCACCAAGAGTTATCGGACTGGGGTTCCAGCTTGCTGAAGGGAAACTCGTTGGACCTGCAGACCTGCTCGGAGACAAGGCTTTTGACAACGCAAGACATCTCGCACTCGAGATAACAGACTACATGAGAAGGAACGGACCATTCGAACCACACAGACTACCGGAGGCGGAAATGGAATACACGACCCTCCCGTCAGTACAGAAGAAGTTGAAATCGATAATGGTTGACCTATAATGCCAAACGGTAGCTTGAGGGGGATACAGCTAAAAGATAGGATCGTAGACATCCTGCGTGGAGATGGAAAGTCCATTTCTGAAATCTACAAGGAAATCAACATGGAGGACGAGACGAAGATACATCGTTTAGCCCTGACAGGTTATCTGTGGGCAATGGCAGATTTCAACGTCCTGAAAGAGAAATATGTAAAGCCGTCCAAGCTTTATTTTCTGCTAAAGAAAGATGAGAAGTCCATCTACGAACTGATTGGGGAACAGACTGTCAATGAAACACCAGACAAGAGAGGAGAAGAAATTCTATATATCCTCTATACCCTCTTTGACAGACCAATATTCGACATTGAACTGGAGAGGGCGGGCATTACGGGCAACATCAAGGGGAAGAGACTTGACAAGAGGGAGAGAAAGAAGCTCATAGGGAAGGTCGACATAAAGGGGCTGAAGGTCACGACAGATTCGGATGCATATCTTCCCCTCCCTTCTGCATTGTACCCTGCGTTGGCCATGAAAGTCCTGAGTAATATTATATCAGAGAAGTACGAAGTGAAGAGGGAAAAGATGGGAATTCAGAAGGAACTGGATAGCGTTCTTTAAACCTCGAACAAGTTCTTCAGTATCCTTCTCTCCTTCAGGAAGGATAGGTCGTTTCTGTAGATGTCTCTGATGTCGTCCATTTTCAGGACTGACATTAACAACCTCTCAAGCCCTAGTCCCCAGGCTGCCACGTTGTACTTTATGCCCCAGGGTTTCAGGACCTCTGGCCTGAACATTCCCGCTCCGCCGAGCTCCATATCCCTTCCATTGAAGGTTCCGTGGACTTCCAGTGAAGGTTCGGTGTAGGGAAAATAACTAGGCTTCACCCACACATCCTTTACGCCAAGTCTGTGATAGAACCTCTCGAGAGTATCCATCAACACTCCGAAAGTCACTCCCTTTCCGGATATCACTCCTTCCACCTGTGCAAACTCAGCCAGGTGTTGCGCATCGAGATTCTCCCTTCTGAAAATTTTCTCAACTGAAAATATCTTGCATTCTTCAGCCGGGTGTTCAACGATGTATCGTATCGTATTTACCGTTGTGTGAGTCCTCAAAAGGAGCTTCGAAGCTTCCTCCTTCGACCAGTCGTACTGCCATCCCTTTGAACCAGAGATCCCCTTTTCGTGGACACGCTTTATCTTTCTAGCCATAGCTGGATTAAGCTCACCCTTCCCCTTTACATAGAGCGTATCTTGCATATCTCTAGCGGGATGATCCTGGGGAATGAAGAGCATATCCATGTTCCAGAATGCAGTCTCTACAATCTGACCCTTCAGTTCCTTGAACCCCATTTCGAGCATGACTTCCCTCACTTCTTCGATGAATTCGGAGAGTGGATGTATCTTTCCCGGCAGGTATCTCGGAGCATAGAGTGTGGGATCGTAGGGTCTGAGGTTCATGTTCTCGTCGAATTTTTCGATTATCTCTGGCGTTATCTGGTTTATTTCGCTGCTCTCCTCAAGTGATTCTGGAGGGATCTGTTCACCAACTGCTGACAATTTGACCGTCCTTTCCATCCTGATCTTCTCATTGACAAATCCTTTCCTCGTCTTGAGCAGCTGAACATCTTGGTCGCCTAGTTTTCCACCCCTTGCGTATTCGAGTGCATTTTTTGTACGTGAGATGTGGTCCCTAATCTTTTGGTCATCCTCAATAATCAGCTCTCCGTCTACCACTCTTCCACCGTTCTTAAGCACCTGGGCGAGCCCGTACCTGAGGTCGTCTCCCATTATCTTTTCCAGTTCAGATGTCTTTCTGTGACCAGAGACGTAGAGTTTTAGGAGGTTCTCTTCCGGGAGTCCGTTGTGGGTGACTTTCTCTCCCTCTGGTCCTATGGAATAAAAAGTGATGGGCTTTTCAATGACATTGATGATCTTCTTTTCCCTCAACCATGAAATGGAACTTGTCACCTCGTTCTTGTCAAATACCCTGAAGAGCTCTTCTGTACCGATATAGCCCTTTCCCTTCAGATATTTGATTAGCTTCTTCTCTCCATTGGTGAGTTCCATAATCCAACATTAGTAGGGGCTTGATAAAACTTTTACCTTTCGTCAAATTAATTAGAACGGTTGCATGCTCGATTTCCATCTCGAGATAGCAATGGGAACAAAAATAGGCTTCATTGCAGAAGCCTGTAGTAAAAAATGTAAAATCACTCGCCACCTGTTGCAGATCTAGGGTTTTCCGCTTCTATACCATAGATGGCCTTCCTTCCGAGTCTGTCAGCGAGAACTCCCCAGATCAATTGACCAAATACTGCCACAATTATTGCAGATAAACCCAAGAGACCAGCTCCGATGTAGGCATTTCCCGAAGCGACATGGAAGATAGTTTGATAATTCCCTTCCATCAGAATCAGCACAACTCCTGTTATGAAAAGGTCGTATGCATCTGTGAAAAAACCCATCCCTGAAATGAACCAGACCTTAAGATGATTCATCCCCAACGGGGTGTCATCAATGTTTTCAAATACACTGGTACTAACAGGTCACAAGTATGCTATGCCTTAATCTGTTTAGGAATGTAAAGAAGTTACCACTATAGAGAATAATGTCTGCTATGTACTGTACGTACAGCTACTTATCTTTATGAACGCCTATGATATCCATTTCAATTTCTATTAGTAAAGGCGAAAATTTACAGATTTGAGAGTATATGAATAGGTCAAAGATTGCAATTATTGCAATAGTAGTCGTCGTAATAGTTGTCGTTGGAGCCGTAGCAGCAGTAGTCCTTTCGGGGAACCACAATCCTCAGCCAGCAAAGGTTACTCTCTCAGAGTCTGGATCATCTCTTCTTTATCCAGTTTTCAATTCCTGGGCTGGTAACTATACCAATGCTACGATTACAACGCTTTCAACTGGAAGCGGAACTGGAATATCCAGTGCCATTGCTGGAACGGTAGTGATAGGAGCTTCTGATGCTTACATGCCGTACAGCGTTGCACAGAAGTATCCTTTCGTGATGAACATTCCAATAATGATCTCCTACCAGTACATAGCATACAATATCCCTGGAGTGAGTGCGACTTTGAAACTGAACGGAAACATAATTGCAGGCATCTATATGGGTACGATAACCAACTGGAACAGTACTGAGATTGCGGCTATCAACCCAGGCCTGATTCTGCCCAATCACACGATCATTCCGGTGCACAGATCTGATGGAAGTGGCGACACATTCATGTTCACATCGTTCCTGAGCAAATCAAATGCTACTTGGGCCAAGCAGGTCGGGGCAGGAACTGTTGTAAACTGGCCATCAGTGGCAGCGGCACAAACTGGAGCACAGAACGCAGGCATCATAAGCACGATGACTTCTACTCCATACTCAATAGGATATATTGCTGCAACATATGAGACCCAAGTACAATCGGCTAAATTTGGAGTGGCATTGCTAGAAAACCAGGTTGGTCAATTCGTCTCGCCTACTGTCGCAAATGTTTCAACAGCTGCTTCCCAGTACCTAACAGAGATTGCAGCAAACGGAACAGTAGCACTCCAGTATGCACCCGGCGACAACTCATATCCTATAGCTGATATGGAGTACATAATAGTAAAGCAGAACCAGACGAGCGCACCTATTGCAAATGCACTTAAAGCATTCATAACATGGGCAGTCAGTCCAAACGGAGGATCAGCCGATAAATATCTGTCAGTTTTCAATCTTGTAGCTCTCCCATCTAGCGTCGTTCAAAAGATCATAGTACCATTGATAAACCAGATATCAACTACGGTATCTGGGGCTACACTTGTCACCCTGTCAGAGTCTGGGTCAAGTCTACTCTACCCCGTATTCAATTCATGGGCCAAGAACTACACCAACTCTACGATAACGACCCTTTCTACTGGAAGCGGGACTGGAATATCCAGTGCCATTGCTGGAACGGTAGTGATAGGAGCTTCTGATGCTTACATGCCGTTCAGCGATTCTCAGAAATATCCCTATGTTGAGAACATTCCCATAATGATCTCCTACCAGTACATAGCATACAATATCCAAGGGGTCAGTGAGACTCTTAACTTGAACGGAGA
>JAKATW010000083.1 GCA_021827945.1 Thermoplasmata archaeon | reverse complement strand
AATGAGACATAAGCCTCGAGAGAGAACTATCTCGATCCTTCCAGTGGTGGTATGAAAAAGACGATATCAGTGCGTCAAACTTGTGTTCAAAAGGTATGACCCTGTTGCTACCATTACCTAGTTCCACTCTAGAAATAAGTCCCTCTTTTATCAGTTTTTTTCTGGCTCTCTGAAGCATGTGAGGAGAGGGATCCAGGCCGTAAAACCTCGAATCTGGAAAATTGCTTGCCAGCCTACTAAGTAGAGCCCCGTTCCCGCAACCTACGTCCAGCAATAGATCGAATTCCTTGGACTTCAAATCTTCAACTATGATATCATAGTACTTGTTCATGAAGAATGTACCCAATCCAAAAAGATAAGTGGTAACCGGACCGAATCTCTCCTCTCCTTCTAGGTATAGGTCTTCAGTTGTCACAGTTTTCATCACTGGGGGAAATCCAAGAATCTCCCCAGCTCCTCATAGATTCTACAACTGAGCTGAGAGACTTGCCTTTTTCGGTAAGCGCATAAGTGACCCTGATGGGTCTGGAGTTGCTCACATTTCTGTCTAGAATTCCCTCCTCTTCAAGGAACTTGAGTTTCTCAGAGAGCATTCTGGAAGAAATTCCTTCGACTGATTTCTTTAACTGGTTGAATCCTCTAGATTCGGCACACAAGTCTCTTAATATCATGAAAGTCCAGACGTCCCTAAGTATGTACAGGGTACGCTCCACCGGACAGGTGGAATTCTTCCTGGTTTCCATGTCATAATGACTGTGTTGCATAATACTCTATTTGAACTAAGTTAATATAATTAACCTACACACTTTTCCGGTCTTGATAATATTAAGGGCATGATGAAAGAAACTTGGTGAGTTCACAATTTATCATTGCATCCAACTACAAACGCTATATTGTTGCAGTTAATAGGCGGTCAGTGAACTATAAGGGAACAAGGTCTCTGGACGTCCTGCTCTTCTTAATCATGTCGTCTGCATGGGCTCTCAATTATTCTTTCCTGAAATTTGCGCTGGTATACGAACCTCCGATGGTAGCTTTGCTGTTCAGGATATTGTTTGCTGCCTTGTTCTCCATCCCCTTCTCATATTCCGCACTGAAACTTTTAAGGAGCATAGGGGTGGCGAAACTATTTCTTATGAGCCTTTTCAACATCTCAATATTCATGAGCCTGTGGTTTATCGGTGAAAGAACTGAGAGTTCATCTTTATCCTCCATCCTAGTTTACACATACCCGATAGTTTCCGTCTTCCTTTCAGGGCTGTTGTTGAAAGAGAGTATGTCAATCGGAAGGATCATCGGGATAATCATGGGGTTTTCAGGAATCATCGTTGTTTTCTTCAATGAACTTACCGTCAATTACAATATAGGTCTCTTTCTTCTGATCGGCTCGGCAGTTTCTTGGTCGGCAGGAACAATATATTACAAGAAGTATCTCGTAAATGCGGACTTGGGTGCAGTGAACACGTACCAGTTCATTTTTGCAATTCCAGTGATAATGGTAGCTGCCTTCTTTTACGGGGGGTTCAAGCCGCTAAACATAAATTTCATCCTGATCACTATCTACATGGGAGCGATAGGATCTTCCGCAGCTTATTTCATCTACTGGAGTCTCATAAAGAAGTACAGGGTCTCTCACGTTTCCCCTTATCTGTTTGCGGTTCCTGCACTCTCCATTCTGTTCAGCGTTTTCCTAAACAACGACCACTTGAATATTTTAAATCTTGCTGGTTTTGCGCTCATTGCAGCTGGAATATTCGCTAGCTCTAGATAGGTACTGCTCACTTGCGAAAAATGTCATCTCCACGGGAGGGGGTCAGAAAGAAGACCTCTTTCTATCCGCCACGGGGAATACAAAGAAAGCGAGATAGAGGGTCATCAGGAATGTGATGAGCATGAGCGCTATCACGGCAACACCTCCGAGTGGGATTATTGAAGGTATGGTGTACATCGGGTTTATTACGGTGCTCGCCAGGATTCCCGTAGAGTTGGTGACAATCATGTATGGAGATCTGGAGACATTTGCGGTTACCTCAAAGAACATGAAGAGTGCGTATGATACTGTTGCACCACCGGGAGCGGCATAGTGACCGATGCTCTCATTGTACGAGAGAATAGATATGATGACCACCAATATGGCCAGAACAATTGAAACTGTCAGGTATCCACGGCTTGTCATTTGGAGGTAAAGGTATTGTGAATAATCTCGGAATTCAAAGAATGTCCAGAGAATAGTAACGAGGCTCAGGGACGAAAAGATCAGTGCAATGATTCTTGAAATCCTTAACGTTTTCTGGAACTCATCCGTGAAATCATTCCTGGATCTTATGTGTGCAAAGGTCAGCACGATGAATGAGGTAAGCGTTATGGATATGAACCAGGTGTAAAGGGCCATAGGAAGGAAAATAGGATTTGCCAGCGGGTTGGAGCCGTTGGAAAGGAAGAACGTCAATCCTATCGAAGTCGTGACCTTGACACCGAAAGGATAGTCCATCAGTGCAAGTATGCTGTTCATCCCAAAGGGTACCATAAGTGCACCTGCTGCCATGAAAAGACCAACTATTATATGAGTCAGCCTCTTCATTTCATCCCAAGTATACCAGTAGATGGCAGTGCTCACAATGGCAATCATTATTCCAGCCACTGCGAGTGATATAGGATAGAATAGAACATTGGTGGCAATATACATCAATGACGGCCAATAGGCGGCCAGGAATACAGTAAGCCACGTTGCCAGAACTCCCGCAAAGAGATCGACCCTTACGAGATAGGACGTCAATCTCCTTGCAAATTTGACTAAAGAGTCATCTCTCCTCAGATACCCAATAATCTCAAAGATCGGTATGACTACAGAGAGTCCCAGGACTACGGTAACGAAGAATATATGTGGAAAGAATGTCATCTCAGTGCCGGCAATGCCCCATGTGAGGTTACTAATGGCTCTCACCTCTCTTCTTTTTAGACTTAAGTTTCCTAAAGTAGATCATGTAAATTCCCCATATTCCTGCAAGAAATATCGATAATTCAGCCACAATCATTCCGGCAGTGAATAGAGGGGTTACTGCGTGTGAATTGACGACGTCATTGTAGGTCACAACGCCGTAAACGGTCCACGGATGTCTTCCCATCTCTCTCGTAGCCCATCCAGAGACACTTGCTGCTACAGAGAAGGCGGCACCTGCAAATGATCCATACAGTACAAACGTTTCCTCCTTCATCCTCAGGACTGTCTGCACGATCCATCTTATTGCCTTGGAATACAATCCAAAGTATCCGATAGAGATGATAGCAAGAATGACCCCGGAAATCACCATCGCATAGTACAAGAAATGAAGGATCGGAGTGTAGGTGAGGGTTGCGTTCAGGGTTAGCTGCCCGAGAGTATCACCCTGTGGGAGCATCGATTGTAGGGAATTGATTCCAGGGAAGAAATGGTTGAGTTTTCCGTACAGGAGAAGACTGATCATCGGATCATATCCGCCTTTTGCAGGAATCCCCTCGGTTGCATCGAATATGTTCCTCTGGAACAGATAGAGCAGGCGTCCCTGGTAATCTCCTGCAACGGCCTGAAGGAAGCTGGCTATTGATGCTATGAAGAATGACACTTTCAATCCTTTCCAGTTGTAGCTCTCCCTTCCGTAGTGCTTAATGATCTTGAAAGAAAGGTAGGATGCCGCCAAGAACGATGTAATGACCAATGCAGCAAGGAGATTGTGGAAATAAGTCGCGTAAGCCTCTGGATTGAAAATTGCAATCCATGGGTTTGTCGTAAAGTTGGATAGAAGTTGGTAGGCGCCTGGAGATGAAAGAAGACTGGAGCCTACCACTGGAAGCACGGTCGCAAGCGTCTTTAGATCTGAAGGGTTTACGACGGAGGGACCCAGCGATGGAACCCAAGGGAGGAAGAGCTGTGAAACAAGCGTTCCTGTTCCCCAGGGGACCTGCATCCAAGCATTTACGTCAAGAATCATGTAAGCAGAGAGGTTGGTCCCAAAAAGGACTCCGAGTCCAATAAGGACATGCCCCCACTTCCACTTCTTGAATCTATTGAATGTTGTCAGATAAGTTCCTATGAGAACAATCTCTATAATGAAGGCGTAGAGCTCCAGCATCAATGGTGCTGCAGCCATGCTAGAGATGAGTGCCATCGAGCCAGACCACAAAACCACAAGCCCGAACTCCACCAGCGTACCGGTAACGGCGCCTACAGCAAAAGTTATTCCCCAAAGCTTTGCAGCGTTGCGTGCGAGTCCAGTGTAGTCATCGTCTTTACGATATATCCCTATGGACTCAAGAGCGAGGACGACTATAGGAAAAGCAAATGCAAAAATCAGAAAGAACGCATGCACATATATGCCAACTATCGTCATTAACTCGGCCATGTTAGCTGAATTCCAAGAATTGCCTAAAGTCAGAAAACTCCTGCTCACAGCCGTAAAAAGGAGTATAACTGATATCATTGGTACTAAATATTTCGTCTATATTTAATAGTTAATATTTTTAATATTTTATAAATTTAAGATAAGTTAACAAATTTAAATTTCACAAAAATAAACTTCAATGACAGACCCCCGACCAACAGCAATGACCGTAGGAGATTCTACTGTTTTTTTACTTGATTTCAACCTTTTTTATTCTTGTTCTTGCCTGTGGTTTTACTACCACCGATTTTCCCGCTTTCATGATTTCTTCTGAGGCTTTCAGAAAGTGACTGAGAGCCCCTCCTACTCCCTGTGTTATTGAAGGTACTGTGATCTTTATCTCTATCGTAATTTTGTCCCCTTTCTCATCTTCTGCCATGTTACTCCATTTCTATATCAAGAACGCCGTTATTAAATTCTGCCTTTACTGGGTTCTTGTCTGAGTAGACAGTGGGTAGATAGAAAACCCTCTTCCAGTTTCCGAGCCGGATAATTAGTTCACCACCCTTGTTGAATATTTCAAGATTCTTCTTGTCAGCAAATGGCAATTTCAATCTCACCAGATATTTGCCGTCTTCTTTTATGAATTGAATGCTTTTGTCCTTTGAGAACGTCTCCAATGGACTGGAATCTCCGTACACGAGTTCTGACATTCTCTCTAGCTTATCAATGCCAATGGGTTCCTCCTTTAGCATAGGTACCTTGAATATCTTCAGATCTGTGAATGAATCACTAACTTCCTTGATTATTTCCCCCTGGTTGGACCTCCATCCTTTAAAGAAAACACCAGTGCTTTCGTCGTAGATCTTGTTTACAAACACTGCATCAACAGGATATCCATATAGGAGCAGATACGTAAAAGCCCTCTTTGTCTCGCTCAGAGACATCTTGTCGGGGTTCATTACTAATCTGATGGTGGATATCTTTGGGTCGGTCAGAATCGCCCTTATCTTCTTCAGGTATTCGTACAGGCTCTCTACACTCTTGAATACCTCGTCATCCGGAATAGACAGATTGGATACCGTGTTCCACACTGGTCGCACGAGTTTGGCGGCAAGTCTTCCCATCGGAAATATTTTGTCCATGTACCAGGTCATCGCCTCTGGAAAAGAGAGTAGTTTCAGAGACTCTCCTGTCGGTGCGCTATCTATGACAATTGCATCGTACTCTTTCTCATCGTAGTACTGTCTCAGGTATAGCAACTGAGAAGCTTCATCAAATCCAGGAAGTGTTGCAATCTCTTCCGCCGAGATCGGATCTAGACCCTCGGTTTGGAACAGCCCTGTAAGATAGCCTTTCAGCTCGTTCCAGTGGGTATTTATCGCCTCATTCACGCTGATTTCTTGAGCGTAGAGATTTTCTCCCATCTTCCTTGGCTTTGGGCCTATATCTGTGCCAAATGCGTCTCCCAGGCTATGAGCCGGATCAGTAGAAATCACCAGAGTCTTCTTGTTGTTTCTGGCCAGCGAACACGCCGTGGAAGCTGCGATACTCGTCTTCCCAACTCCACCTTTACCTGTGTATAGCAGGATTCTTGGACCCATGCCAGGAAATTGCATCTACCTAAATTTAGTCTTCCGATGTAACTTCCCGAAACATCAAGTATTAAATACGGTTGTTATGAGCAGAAAAAATGCTGTCCGAGCAGTCAGGAGTGATCTAAAACCAGTCTTTCAGAAGAAGTTGAAGAAGTTTATCACGTCCTTGAAGAAGGCAAGGAAATGATCCTTCGTGGCAAGTGCAAAGTACTTTACAGATATGCCTGTCAAATACCAAGCCCCTAGGGTCACTATGAAAAATGATATCAACATAAGAAAAAACGTCAGCCTGGTAACTGAATGAACCATTTGTCTCTGATTCTCCATACAATCGTATATATTAACACTTGTTCAAGAAATAAGACAATTTTTCGAATATTCGTCTTATATCCTATTTACTTTCTCGTATCTCCTTCAGAGCTTCCCTGTCCCTGCAGTATAGATACGGAGCTAGATCAAGAGATGGCGGAGATTTTTCAAGCTTGTTCCTGTATACAAGTCTGAGGTTCTTATCAACTTCGGTACAGTAACCTTTCCACGTGACACCCTGAGATTCAACGTACTTCTTTTCTATTCCGGTTGCTATCTCGTAGATCG
>JAKATW010000010.1 GCA_021827945.1 Thermoplasmata archaeon | reverse complement strand
GATCCTTTCAACTTCTTGTACCAAGGAATCTGGAATCTTCACTGTGATGTAATTGACCATAATGGATTTGATTTGTTTCCTTAGTTATATTTTGGGAGCTATGTAGTTGCTATATATAGCTATTATTAAATAGAGAAATGCGTTACTTTTGTGTAAAAGGGTAGAGTAATGCTATTTCATCATAATGACCCTAATTACTATAACCAGAGAGGAAACTTGCTTTACTTGCAGAAAAGATTCGAGGAATCAATTGGTGAATACGATAGAGCAATATCGCTCGACTCAAACAATCCACTTTATCATAACAATAAAGGCTATGCACTGGGTGGAGCAGCAAGATACGAAGAATCTATCGCTGAATTTAATAAAGCCATATTGCTTGATCCCAATAACCCAGATAATCACTACGCTAAGGCCGTCATGTTAAGTGAGCTAGGGAGGCATCAGGAGGCAATTACTGAAGACAATAAAGCAATTTCTCTTGCTCCCCGCAATCCGTTATACCTTAATGAAATGGCCTATGCATTGGAACATCTGTATGGTCTCAGTGAGTATGGAATTCCCTTCCCTGAAACTGAAAAAGCGATGTCAACCGATCCTAACTCTTGGGTTTATCACTTCAATACGGGTAACTTACTCTGTGTACAGGGAAGATACGAAGAGTCTGTTGTTGAATACGACAAAGCCATATCTCTTAATTCGTACTACGGTTTTTCTCGTGAGAATAAGAGCATTGCACTAGATAAGCTAAAGAGATTAGGAAATGCCTCTGCCGAATCTAAAAAAGCCATGACGACCGATCCCAATAACTCAGTTTATCACTTCATTTTGGGGGACTCACTTTATGTACAGAAAAGATACGATGAAGCGGTACCGGAGTATGACAAAGCGCTTGCAATTGATCCAAACAATCCTGATTATCTCAACAACAAAGGTAATGCATTATTCCGGGGGGGTAAGAGGTATGAAGCCATTGCTGAGTTTGATAAAGCCATTTTTCTTAATCCAAATAACCCAGACTACCATTACAACAAAGGTGATAAGATAAAGTGGCTTGATCAAAGGTATGAAGCCATTGCTGAGTTTGATAGAGCGATATCACTTGATCCCAGTAACTCGCATTACCATCTTTCTAAAGGTATCGCGTTAGATGAGCTGAAAAGATATGAAGAATCTATTGTAGAGTATGATAAAGCAATATTTCTTGATCCCAAGGACTGGGTTTCTTATTTCCGTAAAGGTGAGTCACTCTATGATCTGAAAAGATATGAAGAATCTATTGTAGAATTTGATAGGTCCATTACGCTTGAACCTAATAACCCATTCGTTTATCACATGAAAACGCGTTCGCTGGAATCGATCAGAAAGTTTGACGAAGCTGGGAAAATACAATGACAGGTCTGGTACTTAGTCTCCTCAAGATCATTAAACTCTTTATTGACTTTTATAGGCTAACATTTCTATCCTTTGTTTGCCCTAGTTTGCTACTCCGGGATCAATGAAACTACGTCAAATCTTGAGTGAAACTGAACCGGTTTGGCTAACCTTGTAGTGGTGTTACTGTTACACATCTTCCTCACGGAATCCCCAGTATTACTAGGTCGCTGGAGGTTGTAGCAATATAAAAGGGCGAAGATAGGTTCTATACCATTTCATTTCTTAGACAGCTTTAGGTCAGCACTTTATTCAAATTTAGATTGAGAATTCGTCAGTCCCCCTTCTTCTTCACTTTATATCTGATTCTTTGTCCATTCATGAACAGGTGGAGAGGTTGTCAGGCGGAACGTTAGGTGACAGGAGAGAGGGGCGGATTGCAATCAGCGGCAGATTACCGTCTGGTATTTCGGAAGCAAGAAGTATTAAATTCCAAGAGCGAGATGATACACATGATGGATAAAAATGAGCTGAAAACCATCAGTAAGGAGACAAGGGATGAATACATAAGACTGGCACTGGCCGTTACAAAGACCGCCAGGGAACTGAAGAAACCGCTGTCTGAATTGGATGTTGATGAGCTGGGTGTTCATCTGGAAGAGATGAAGGAGGCTGCTTCATTCATTGACAGGCTCCCAAAGAAGACCACAGACGATGTTGTGGAGGAGGAAAAATCACCTGAGGGTGGAATGACCCAGGAAGAGCTGAACGGAATGGTCGTGACTATAGTGCAGAACGTTGTGGTCCAGGTGGGGTTCCTGATCCACAACCTGCTCACAGGTGATCTTGAAGACATGGAAAATCTCGGACTGAGGCTTGAGTAGAAATTACGGTGGAAGGATGAGAGAGCACAGAGGTTGAAGGGGAGTGAATGAACAACCGGGGCCTCCCTCCGGTCAGACTTCTTATATATCGCCGTTGGGCAGTACACCGGCGAAGTAATTTCGTCTGGCGCGGCAGTCGGGTGTAAAACCCACCAAGCACATGGAAGTCAAGCGCTTTCGTACGCCTGAAATGATGTGGGGCTGCCGTCCCTCTCCTGCTTCCAGATCGTAGGAAGGGTGATGGGATGTTTCCTGCTGAATCGAATACCCCTTCTTTGCCATTCGTTCATGAACGTGAGGATGAAGTGAAGGCTGGGCTATCGGAGATATTTCATCATCGTGACTGCGGCATCTTGATAGCTGGTTTTCAGATAGAGATTTCTCGCTATGAAATTGAAACTGAAGACATTGAGCTGGATCCTCCTTGCGCCTTCTTTCCTGGCGGTTCTCTCGAGCTCCCTCATGGTTTCTTTTCCGTAACCCTTACCCCGTTGATCCTCATTGATGAATATGTCCCAGAGGTATGCCCCCTTCATGGCTATGTCCCTGATCTCTTACCATATGGTTCCGACCGCATCCTCACTGTCTACGATGTGCATTATGTGATGCCCCTCCGTCGAGAGACCATTTGGAATGAATTTCCCGGCCTCCTTCTCCACTTCTTCTAACGTGATGCCCTCCCTCTGACGAGCTCTTCTATCTGCATATCCCTGATCCACTACTCGACTGAATATCTCCGGTAATCCGGGAATTCTTTTTCGGTGACAGGTTCGAACTGCATCATCCATCCGCGTCAAAGGGAATCATGCCAACGGATAGCGGGATTGCTTCATCGTCAGGCCGCACCGAAGTCAGGAACAGCCAAACCATGTGCTGACCATTCTCTATCATCAAAAAAAGAAGGGAGAAGCGGTCAGATTTCAGTTATCCACTTCCCTGGGTCATTGAGTATTGCAATTGCTGTATCCTGAACCATTTTATCGTAGTACTCCGGAGTTATCCTTCCCTCCGGAAATGACCTGACTATCTCCCTTGGAAACCTTATGAGGCCTAAGTAAGAAGTGCAGTGTGCAGACAGAACCACTTTCACGCCCATCTCCCCCCTTGAGATGGAATCTGCAAGTATCTCCTTGAACTCCTTAAAGACAAGGGCAGTGCTCTCACTGTCAGTCAACTCGAGAGGGTCATCGAATGGTTGTGAAAAGAGATAGAAAGGCTTCTCTTCTCCGTCCATTCCCTTCATTATCGCTACAACCTTCCCATTCTGAATCTGAAGCATCCGCTCTGCGATCTGCACCGAAGACGAAACTGCAACGTCTCTCTTGTCCCTGTCACTGTGTACGATTCTCGTGGGGCTGTACCTTTCCCAGATAGGATCGGAAAGGCCTTCCTCTCCGTTGCTTCTGGCCTCGGACGACTTCATTGATTCGGTCAACGCATCCATGGCATCCCTCTCGCTACCGTCCTTCAACCAGATGATCTCTCCATCTCCGTCCACAACTCCGAACCTCACGTCCCTGCTCAGGAAAGTCCCCCCTTCACCCACATCTATTATATCGCCTCTCCTCGTACTCCCTCGAAACTCCCTAATGTTGCTGTACGGTCCTTCCACCTGTTCTTCAAGTCTTTCGGTTGGCATCTCTATCCTGAGTATCTCTCCCCTTTCTGGGTGATAGATCACAACCTTGTCCTTTCCGTCCAGTTCTGCGAACGTGTACGCAGACTTCCTGCTCTTCCCCTCCATCAAGACTGCTTCCCTCCATTCACTGAGCGGAAGCTTCCTTTCCTCACGCCGGAATCTCCTCGGATCCTCCATACATATTACAACCCGCCACTCGAATATAATACTTCTGGAAGCCGTCTGGCGTGGGAAACCGTGACCCGGTACATGACATCAGGGAGTCATGAATCCTTGACCGGATGACGAGGTTGGTGGTCGGTCCTAAACCGGCGATTCTGGAGAACGTCGACTGCCGCCTGCAGGGGAGTGCGGGGAAGGAATGCCCCTGACCTCCCCCAATTACGCATTGCTCCCTCACCCCATCAGGCCTGTCATGTGGTGACCCTCTATCAGTTTCCGGATCGCTTCCGTGTTCCCTGGCCATACATCGGGAACTGGGTTGTCCACTTCGTCTCTTCCGATCGCCACGTGCTGGAGTGGTGATTCCATGTTCGAACCCCTTTCCCCGGGTCACACCATTTCACGCTCCCTCCGCTCAACCATCTCCCCTCGCACTCTCACTTGAATCCCTGGCGAGCATCAGGAGCTGTACCAGCACCTCCAGGGAATGCATTGCGTCTCGGAGTATGTAGACCAGCGACTCGTAGACGTCCTCCCTGTTGAACATTGATTCCGGGTCAAGCCCCTTCTGCGTTCTCCAGGGAAGCTCCCTTATGTTGGGGACCACTTCCTCCAGCAACTTGATGTTCTCAAGCAGAGTATTCAGGTCATCCTCCTTCACGCCCTTCCCGCTCATCCTTTCGATGACTTCAGTGGAGTACCAGAGCTTGAGGTATCGCCCCTGCATCTCAACGCTCATGTCCCTGGGATTCAGTCCTCCCTGTTCCCTCTCCTCCTCTATGAGCCTCTTCATGGCCTCCACCATCCTGTAGTCTGCCATCGAGTCGCTCCGATTTTCCAGCAGCAACCTTTCCCTGTCCTTCACCCACATCTCCTTCGCCCAGAGTGGTAGATCCCTCAGTGGCATCGTATCCAGCTCAGTCTCGTAGGTGCTGAACGCACCGACATCGGCTCCTTTCGGGATCGGCCATTCATTCACATGTTCCCCGCTGTTGGCGTCCCTGATCCTGGCCCACCTCTCCGGGTCCAGGGGCCCATTATAGAGGTAGACTCTTGCAGCTTCCTTCTCCTCGTCATATGTTGCGGGCTTCGCTATCACTGTATCACGAGCGTCCCCGGCGCCAAACTTCAACTTCACCAACATGGTTGGTGACCCGTTTATCCTATCCACCAGTTCTTTCACATTCATTGTTTTCACATCCCGTGACAGCACATCTTGGCTGCCTTCACCCCTCCACAAAACAGCAGACTCTTAACCCGCAGTGCGGGTCCACACGGGTGATGATATGGCGGTCACAGGGACCGCCACCCTCATCCCGGGATCAGACCTCTTTCTTACCCTCAACAGTACTAACTGCCAGTCAAATATAATACTTCCTATGGCCTCAGGGTCCTCAGTCAACGGTAGACCAGGGGTTTTGAGTTCTGTCAGATGCTCTGTCAACCTTCATCGCCCGACCTTGCCTTCCACTTGTCATGTCCCTGCCCTGTTTTCCCGCCTACTTGTTGTCCATTCGGCGCGGGTTTCCATTCCGACCCTGTGGATTTCCTTCTTGAGATGTTCAGGTGTCTTCCCCAAGACAGGTCTCCCCTGAGATTCGCCTTCTGCCTCTTGACCCATGCCTCTGCTGCCCAGTCGGGCAGGTCCCCGGGCTCGGTGAAGTCGTACTCAGTGAAGTACGGTGTCACATCGTCACCTATCCTTATGTTGTCCCTGAAAGCTATCCTGGCTACGTATTCTCTGTGCAGGTCCCTTTCATCTTCCGCTTCTTCGATCATGACAGTCCTTCTGATGTCATATGGTCCGAAATAGTAGAGAAGCGTTCCCTCACCGCTTCCTGAATCGTATGAAGCCCAGCTGCAGACTGTTCTTTCCATCCCGTTGACGTCTATGACAGCCAGCAGGGTAGGCACACTGTTGATCTTGTCACACAATTCCTTTATTTTCATTAGAATCGTTCCCGTTTTCCTTGCATCCCAATGCGAAGGCCTTTCGACCCCACCTTACAATTTCCCGAAGTCTCAATCACGGGCTCTAAACCTGGAGAGTGTCAATACGACTTACGCGGCCACCCTCACTTATCCCGAGGAGCTCCGAGGAGATTTCTCTCCTCCGAGACTCCTGCCACCACTCACATCACCAATAAACTATCCGGTAATAGTATATAAAACAACGGTTGGTATGCTCTGATGAGGTAACGCATACTAACTCTCGTATTTCAGCGCCGGCTGGAAATGCTTATCATGAAATTGCTTTATTTGGACGCATCAGGTGTCACTGCATCGTATCGTGCCGGAATGAGCGCCAGGTACTACGCCTAAGCAGGGGCGGATGTTCGTGAACTTCATAGCGCTGATTTTCCACTACAGGATTTACAGCATTTTCAAGGAGAAGGACATGCTGAAGAGATATTCCCCGGAAGATGTGATAGAGCATCTGGAACGCGTGAGCATGCTGAAGATAGGGGAAGAGTGGAAAATATCCGAAATCCCTAAGAAATCACGGGACATCATTGATGAGCTAGGGATACCT
>JAKATW010000034.1 GCA_021827945.1 Thermoplasmata archaeon | reverse complement strand
TTCAGCATTTCAGTCGTTCCACTACAATAATGTTATATATACATACCAGAGTCAGAACCCTATATTTGCAATATCAGGACTTGTTGTTTATCCTAGTGCACAAAACAGTTTCCTTCAGGGTGCTGGACAACTTTTTTTCCCACTCACACTTTTTTTTGATGCGATAGTAATCACGGCGACCCTCGCACCGTTGATCGTTAGAAGACAGAACAATGGGTTCATCAAATCCATATCAGTTTCAGTTCTAGCAGTGTGGATATTCATTTCTCTTGTTAAATTAGGTGTTATTCTTCCGCTTTTTACAAGATTTCCCCTATTGTATCTTTGGGAGTACCCCAGTTATCTAGAGATGACACTAATTGTTCTTTACATTCCTCTCTTAGCTGTTTTATTGAACGGTCTACTTAATCTCACAGATATTTCCTCGAATTATGTGGCAGAAGCGAAGAAGCATAAGAAACGGTTTCCCGAAATGCGAAATGCGAAGAATTCATGGAAGAAATTCCTGCCATTTATAGTAATAATACTTCTCTTCTCCTATTTTATTCCCATTGCTTACACTGATCCGGGTGGCTTTTCATCAGTCCCGCAATATGATACGCAGCAACCGATGTATCATAATCTCTACAATTTTTTCAAGGACAAAATTGGAGAATATAAGGTAATGATTGTTCCATTCAATGAGACCACATACAAGGAATTGGTATCTGCTCTTCCCAGCAGCGAAATCTTTGGTCTCCCCTACGCTTATCAGAATAATCCCTCTGCATTTGCCAACGCATCTCTTTTTCACTCAATATACTATGATATTGGTCACAACGAAATGCATAATTTCACAGACCTTGTAAATCAGAGTGGTGTTAAATATATAATTGTACTGAATGGAATTGATGGCGGATGGATTCAAGAGATGCAATCCCTTCTGTATCTGAATCTTATTCAAAGGACTTCCAGTTATAGTGTATTCAAATACATTTATTTCCCCACAGTTAAAGTTGTCGCCGAACCTTACATAATAAACAACAAAGGAACCTCAACTTCAAGTAATTATTCCACTGAGATTGGAAGAAATTCTAATTTCACAAATATTACAGGTTACTCGCCTAACCATCCTTTTGTACCATACTGGGGAGAGTGGAACGGCAACCTTCCATATGGCGTTGCATTCAACTATTCCGTGGGAAAAGCTTCCATTGGCGTCTTCGGCAACACCTCTAGCAAAGGTCGTCAGTTAAGCGAAATCTACCAGAGAGTTCTAATTCCCCCAGGAGCGATCTTAAAGGTTATTGTACACATAGTATCACAGGAAAATTCTAACTCTAGTATCTTTGTTATAGCACACAGAAACACATCCAAGATATCAGCCGCTAATTTCTTTAGCCCATTTGCAAATTATTCCGCTGTACCAAGAAACGCCGAATATGTTTATTATTGCGCTGTACCAAGAAACGCCGAATATGTTTACTTCGGCGTTATTGTGTGGAACTACTCGGCTGGAAATGGGTATTTGAATTTATCGAGCCTCTCTCTTTCACTCGTGAATGAGATCAATTTCTCGGGATATCTTTCTATAATTCAAAATACACTTCCGTTCCCCACGATAGAATACGATGGAACGATGCCTCCAAATGTCAGCTATAATTCAATAATACCTGTTATTCCTGGAGCCGAAGGGATCAACATTTCAAAAGGAAACTGGACCTATATCAATAATACTGGGATAGGCATCCTCAACTCCACGATATCAGTGAATGTTCCCCCTCATTCACAGTTCATTGCATCGGTTGAGTTGCTTTCAAACAGTTCAATAATATCCAATGGAGATCAGCATAACGGAAGTATCGTTCACGTATTTGTCAATGCTACTGCGTCAGCTCAAGAAATAGCGTTCGGAATTAAGGGGAGCGCAATAATTCAATACATGGTCATTATCCGCAAGATCCAGGAAAACCACACACAAAATATCACACTTTCGATAGACAGTTCCTATGAAATCGTTAGTACCTCAAATGACTCGGGTGCATTAGTAACCGTTTATGCTCCATTTGATGCTATCTACACAACAAATGGCCAAGTAAAGGCATTATTCCAGCAAGAAATTAATGGAATGACGGTATCATTATACTATTTGAGTGCACACAGTAACCTGACAGTAACGTTCCTGAAGCCTGAGCTTAACACATCTATGATAGTATTTAATCTGATATCATTTTGTATAATGTTATTTGCTATGGTATTTTACCCTATATCCTCGTTCAGGCGACATCATTGATCTCGCCAAAAACTTCCTCGATTCCCTCAATCTGGACGCCCTCATATTTTAGGAACTCGCACTGGAACGATGTTTCCTTGAACGCGCTGTTGTAGGTTTTATTTTATGAGCTTAACGGTAAAGACTACCATCGGCGATTTGCCATGCAATATCTCATCCATCCAGTACCTGCCCGGCCCTTCAATTCTGGCCCTTGCCGTCTTTTCATCGCTTCCAGAACTGCTTTGTACTCCCCTATCCATTTCCTTATCTCTTCTCCAAGCATACCTGGCCTGTCATTGGAAAGCAGATCTAGAAACAATCTATCCGCAGGATCCTTACAATCATACGACATTGTTTCACTTCCCCTTTGGCGAAAGGTCTCCCTGGACTGACACCATGGCATGCTTCATCACCAAGATATTCTATCCAGTCCTTGAATCCAATAACGAAGATTGTCCGGGACATGGGCATCGTGGATATACTGAAGATGAATCTCACGGAACGGCGGAAGGAAATAGAAAAACTACAGGTCAGGAAGGGCATCAGGAGAACGATAGAGGGGATAGCAGGTTCATACATGCGCTACATCTCCTACGACATCCTGGACGGCAGGATCACCACTGCTGCAAGGGACAATGCCATATCCGCTGCAGAGAACAGGATGGGCCGCTTCCTCCTGGTGTACATGGGTGATTATTCAGGTTCGGAGTGCCTCAGCCTTTACAGGCAGAGGGATGCCGTAGAGAAGGCATTCAGGTCCCTCAAGACAGACCTGGACATATTCCCGCTGAGAAACCACAAGGAATCAACCATCCGCGGCATCCTCTTTGTCTTTTTCATATCACTGATCATCCGTTCTGCACTGCTGAGGGGAATGGAATCATCTGGACTGTTGAAGAAATACTCCCTTGAGAGGATGCTCCTGGAGCTGGAGAAGCTCCATGTGATGGAGGATCAGAACGGGAATCTAAGCCAGTTGGAGAGATCAAAGAGGCAGAAGGATCTCCTGGAGACTCTGGAAGGAATTTCGTGGTGGTAAGAGTAGGGAGATCAGGTACAACGCAATCAAATTCGAATAAACTTCTTTCATGATCGCATAGCGTGAGCCATCGAAATTTTGGAAAAATAAAGGAAGAATTCAGATGAAATGGCCCCGGTCTCTGTAATTTTGAATCGATTGAACCCGAATTCCACTATTATCCCGACACTTTAATGAGAAATTGATGGTTTTGGGAAAACCTCTATAATCTATTCGAAATCCTCTTTACGAAGTGGAGTTATGGAGAATGAAGAAGAAATTGATTTGATTCTTATAAATCATCTCCCAGAATATACTGGAATTGGCAGATATGTGAAGAATGTGGCTGAGCATGTTGAAGGAAGATATCAAATTATCAATGTGATTTTTAATTCATATTTGTCGGGACCATTTTCTGTGGGTGAGATAGTCTCAGGATCTGGTTCTCTGGTAGCCAATGTTTTCCTTAGGAAATTTGTTTACAGGAAACTGCGACAGAAATTGGAGCATTTAAAAGCCTCGGGAGGCCATATCCATTATGCAGAATCAGCAATGCCGAGACTTACCAAGTCAACTGACAGGGAAATTGTCACTTTTCACGACATCTTTCCATTGGAGGAGGAGAGAGACGCATTAGACTTTAAACAGAGTCTCTATAGGAGATATACCAAGACTTTTTTGGAATACAAGAATGCAATAGCAATATCGGAAACCACCAAGACTTCTGTATTAGAAGCTGGCTTCACGGGGGATATAGAGGTGATCTATGATATGGTGAACCCAATCTTCAAGCCACCGTTTGATAAAAATATACTTAGACAAAAATATTCTATAGACAGCGATAAAAGAAATATCATTTCAGTGTCAACCGATGATAAAAGAAAAAATCTCTCATTACTGAGAAATATAATTGAAAAAATAGGTTCAGAGTTTTCGTTGACAAGAGTTGGACCATCTATAGGCAAAGGAAAGACTTTCGTTGAGGTCGGGGAACAGGAATTAGTGGAATTATACCAAGCTGCTGATGTTTTCCTACTCACCTCCGTAAGGGAAGGCTTCAATTTTCCCGTTGTTGAAGCAATGGCATGCGGATTACCGGTAGTTGTTTCTGATATCCCCATAATGAGGGAAATTGTAGGCAACGCAGGCCTGCTTTGCGATTTGAATGATCCTGATTCCTTTGTTGAAGGAATTTATGAAGCAACAGACAATTTTTCATATTACTCTCCGAAATCCATTCAGAGGTCCGAAAAATTCTCCTTCCAAATATTCAAAGAAAGGATGGAAACGTATTACGACCGATTGTGAATCTGTACCAAATTAGTCTTTGGAGATAGATTTATTCAGTATCTCCGAGTCGAGTAATTTTTATGTGCAGCTATGGCTATCATTGTTGGGAGAAATGGAAAGGAATAGCTATCCACAAACAGGATCAAATCAGTCCTGTCTGCGGTTTCTTTCCTTTCTCTCCTCGTTGTTCACCATAGTTGTGCATGCATCGCTCAACTCTATGAGAAACCTCTTGAAACTCACCTCCTCGTTGTAGAACAGATACCATATAGCCTCTATGAGCTGCTCGTATGCGAACAGGAAATAGCGGACCTCAATCATCTTTGATTTTGTTTTTATTCTGCACTCGTCCTGGACCCTGAACATCGTCTCAATTCTCCACCTTATCTTGTACCGGGAGATTATGGAATCCAGATCAACCTGCTCTAGATTGGTTGCGAAAACCCAGTCAAGATATTCCCGTGTTCTCCTGTCGAATATCTTCCTTAGGAATGCGAGCTTCGTATCCCCTTTAATCTTCTTGTTGTCGGAGTAGAATGAGAACTCGTAGATCACAATTTTCTTCTCTCCGAACTGCATAGATTCAAGTTCCCTCTTCTCCATCTCCCTCTTGGGGACGAATATTATGTATGGAATTGGAATGTACTGGACCCCATTAGAATTAGACAACATTATAGTGGAGACATGTTTATATAGGCACACAACACAACAAGTGAATAATATAACACCACACTCAGAGGTGATTACTTGATGGAAGGTAAATCGATTAGGACAAAAGAAGAGAAAGCTAGGATCGTAATGGAAGCATTATCTGGCAGCACATAGATAGCGGAGATATGTCGCAGATACAACGTAGCCTCATCCGCTTTCTATAAGTGGAGGGATGCTTTCATAGCTGGAGGGACTGCATCACTTGAACCCGGAAAGTCTTCAAAAGAGGTGCAGTTGCAGAGGGAGATGGATAACCTGAAGACAATCATCGGCGATTTGACTGTAGCTAATGAAACGTTAAAAAAAATACAACTGTCAAGGAGAGGAGGGAAGCTATGACTGAAATGATTGACAATGGATTCACAATAAAGAGCGCCTGCAATCTGTCAGGGTATTCAAGATCCCTTGTTTATTATAAGGCAAAGGAGAGGCACATTGTTCTGGATCAAGAAATAAGCGAAAGAATAAATGAAATAATCATCCAGAGGCCCTCCTATGGAACCAGAAGGGTGACTGCGATGATAAAACGTTCCAGTCTTATAGTCAACAGGAAGAGGGTGAAGAGGCACATGAAAGAAATGAATCTTCTCCATGGCTACAGGAAAAGGTTCAGGAAGAGCGTTCCCAGGACTGTCGTGGTACAAAGACCGAACGTCTTCTGGGAAACAGATTTCACTAAGGTCTACATTCACAGGGAAGGATGGTCCTATTTCACTGCATGCATAGATCTATGCTCAAGGAAGATAAATGGGTATCTTGCTTCCAGGGTGTCAAGGAGCGATGAGATGATTGCTGCTTTGGATTCAGCTGTATTCTCAGTATTCCCGGACCTTGAAATAAGAGGGCTAAGAATAAGATCGGACAACGGCTCCCAGTTGACTTCAATGAAGTATGAGAATCACCTCAGGACTCTGGGAATTGACCATGAAACAATCCATCCACACACTCCGGGGAGGATGCATTCATAGAATCATACTTCGGCCACTTCAAGGAAGACTACATCTACAGCAGGGAATTCAACAGCTTCCAGGAGTTCAAAGATTACATGAATTGGGCGGTGATGTACTACAACTCAGTGAGACCTCACTCCTCGCTGAATTATTTGACTCCGGATGAGTTTGAAGAGCGTATCTCAGTAGACAGAGAATTCAAGGAGAAATGGTTAAAGAAACAGTTAGGGAGGTATAAAAGTGTCGAACTCCTCGAATGAAGCCAAAAATGTGTCTAATTTAGTGGGGTCCATGTCAACCTCTTCTCCTTTATGCCAGATTGTTTTGATATCGCTGAAATCCTGGAGAAGAGGGAATTCTTCATTGAGGAGGGAGAGGACTTCTCTATCGCCAGGTACAGGGAATCGGACCTGTTGC
>JAKATW010000067.1 GCA_021827945.1 Thermoplasmata archaeon | reverse complement strand
TTTCCCCTTTATGTCAAGCAGTTTCTGCCTGAAGTTTTCGTCAGCCACAGGTTCGTTCACTTTGATTAATTTATCGGGATTTACAAATTTCTGCAAGTATTCAGTTTTTGGAGGAAGTGGTTCTTCCTCTATCACGTCCGTAGGGAGAATGCCCTGTCTGATCCTGGAAACATTCATCAGTCTCCATAACCAGCCGTGATTCATCATCGGATGGTCTATCACGTGGAGGACCTCCGGTTCGGGACTTTTCTTCCTGACCTTCCTGAGTCCCCTCCCTATAATCTGCTTGCCGAACACCGGCGAGAGTATCCTCCTCAGGAGAAGGATGACAGACACCTCTGCAACGTCCCAGCCTTCCCTTAGCATGAATACACTGACTACGGCATCATACGGGCTCTCGAAACTGCCTATCCTCTTTGCAGCCTCCCTTTCCTCTTCATTGGACTCCTCCGTGACTATCAGGGTTCTCATGCCGAATTCTTTTTCCATAAACTCCTTTGCGGTTTTGGCTTCCGCAATTCCCATCGTCACAACAAAAAGGAGAGGCTTATAGCTATTTCCTGCTTCCACTTTCTTCGCCCTGAGAGCGTTAACGGCAATGGACAGAAGCATCCTCATGGGGGCCGGATCCATGACCCACTGGAAAGGCTTCAGCCTCCTCTCAGCATCCCTGAACTCCTCATCCATTTCAGTGATTTTCTTTCTTTCGTTGGTCTTTGCGTTCGTATAGGTTATTTCAACTATCCTTGCGTCCGGCTGGAGGACGATGATGTTTTTAATCATGGGTCTTGGGGCATCCATCGCATCCGTTATGTCGAAAGAATAGATGAGCTTCGAATCGGGATAAGTGTTGTCTGCCCTTTCAGGGGTGGCCGTTGTATCCAGGCGTAGGAGAGTATTTCCCTTCAGGATTGAAAGTATACGAGTGAATTCATCCGCAACAGTGTTATGCGCTTCATCGTTGAAAACTGCAATGCGGGGAAAGTTTTCCCTAATGAATGAGAGGTTCCTGCCGGTATTGGTGCCGCCAGCGTATAGTTCCTGGATGTTAGCCAGTATGATGTCTGCCGTGAGCATCCCCTGTGGTCCGGAGCCGCTTTCAAGAAGCGCCGTGGTAACGTTCCTGTTCATATCCTCCTCAGGAAAGATGGACCACTTCTCAAATATGGTCTTGCCGTCCCTTGGAGATTTCAGGAAGTCGTCCTGTAGCCTGTCACGGACTATCAGGTTAGGGGTGATGATGAGGAAACGGTCTAGGGGTTCTCCGTACGCGTATTTCAGCCAAGCAATTATGGAAGCGATGATCAGGCTCTTTCCGCCACCGGTAACGATCCTCAGGAGGTATTTTCCGTCCAAGACCCCTTTTTTTATTTCGTAAAGAAATATGATTCTGAGTATCGCTTCCTTCTGATGTTGCCACAGTTCGTCTCCTTCTCTCCGCTCCAGAAGGTGCTCTATGAATTCCAATGTTTTCGGATTAGATCCAGGGTAGTGCGACATCTGCCAGTCCTTGAATTCCTGCTCATATTCGAGAAAGGAGTCTGGCATGACGACCGTCTGTGGCATTCATTCCACCTCAAGTTCCCTGACCTGCAGGGCCTCTCCGCCCTGATCGTCTTCGACCCTGAATGCAACGGTCTTCTTACCGGATGAATTAAATTTGTATGAGAGCAGAAGAGGGGTGGAGGAATTTCCTTTAGATAGAAAGGCATATCCCGAGGTTGGCACAAAAACCTTCTCATAATCAAAGTCGGCCTGGATGTTTATTATCTTTCCATTGTTGAGGGAAGCCGATTCTGAAAAATCAAACTCGTATTCCAGGTCTCGCCTCTTCTTTATCTTCAACCTGACTACGGGAGGCATTATAAATCTCAGGAAGGTACCGTATTCAGGGTGTTTTGACGTTACGTGCTCCCGAAAGGCTTCCGAGCCTATACTTACCAGGTCTATGGTCACGAACTCAATGCCTGCCCCGAGTCGTGCAAGCATATCTTTTGCCTGTTTCGCCTTATCGGAGAATTGCCACCCGACCATTATCCCTTTCTTTTTTGTTTCATACTTGTCGTTAAGGTACTGAGCGAACTCCAGAACATTGTCATCCGAGATATACTCGTCGTGATCTTTCGGCCCGACCCATACAGGAACTCCGTCTTTCAGCCCTGACGCTACAGGGTCTGATATTTTTTGGGCTCCGAAAGCTTTTATTATGAATATTTTGAATTCCTCCTCTGACAGGGAGGACAATGAAGGTATGTCGTAGTATCCCCATGATAATAACCGTATGTTTGGAGTGTTTTCAGGGACGATCCATCCCTGCCCCTCTCCTTTCAACATTTTCAGAATTCGACCTTTAGTAATTTCTACAGCTATCCTTGATATATCACTAGCTATCCAGTGTCTACCAAGCCTTTGAGCAACGGCTGGAGTTGTGCCGCCACCTACGAAGAAATCTGCTACAACATCCTCCTCATTTGATGATGCCTTTATTATTCGTTCCAATAATGCTTCTGGTTTTTGAGTTGGATATCCAAGTCTTTCTCCGAGTCCAGCTCTATCGATATCAGACCAAAGGTTTCCAATAGGTCCTCCTCTATCCTCTTCAATTCTATATTTTCTGAAAGGAGTGCCATTTTCTGTCCAACCCAGATCACCTCTCTTATCTATTTCGGTTAATTTTTCTTTTTTGACAACCCATCCCCACTTTAGTGGAATAAATCCCTTATATTCGTATACAAGATTTGGTCTCTCACCTTTCGATTCTGATCTCAAAATAGGATACACGAGGTATCGTCCTTTCTCATCTTCCTTTGGATACTTTCTCTCTAGTTCTTCTTCTGTCAATTCAGATCTTACCCTATCAAGCTCAAACGTGTACGTATCAGATTTTGAATAGAAAAGAGTAGAATCGGTATAGACTCCGTATTTCTTATCTTTGAATTGTGATCCTTTAGGATGATTAGTTCTTCTCCATATTATTTCGTTTCTAAAATTGTCATATCCAAAAATCTTGTCCATCTCTACCTTAACATAATGGGATGCGTGCCAGTCTAGGTGAACATATATTGAACCAGTTTTTTTCAAAAGTCTTTTCATTTCTAGCAGTCTGGCATTCAACCATATGAGGTAAGTTGGCATTCCACCATCCCAGATATCAGTGAAAGACCTAATCTCGTTCTCATCACCGAATATAACATTGTAATTTCTTCCTGAGAAAAACGGGGGGTCAATGTATATCAAGTCTATGCTTTCAGAGGGTAGACTTCTCATAATATGAAGGTTATCTCCCCAGTATAGCCTGTTAGGCTCAAGGTCAGGGTTACCGAACTTAATTTCTTCTATCTTCTGGAGAGGAAGGCTCACTCTGGGGAACTTGTCCCTGTATTCTTTCCCCTTTGTGTAACCGAGCGGCAGCTCGTCAACCGGGACGCTGCCAAACCGCGTGGGCACCTTGAAAAATTCTTTCTGTTCAGATATCTCAACGGTGGGACCTTCTTCCTGTTCTTCGCTCACGATATTATCAACGGCATTCTGCAACGTCACATCTCCTATTTTCAACTGATTCGGGTCTTTTGCCACTTTAGCGACACCTCCTGAAATAATTCACATCTTTATTAGGAATGGATACAATATAACAGTTTCTATACAGTGCCACATATCACCTGAGTGAAGAGTAGGAAGAATGGAACTGTACGTGAATTCAATAACATTATCTGAAGTATCTGGAAATTCTTATTGTCTTCAAAAAAAACATCAATGTAGAGTCTTTCCCTGAAGACTGCATCAATGATGCTCTGTGCGTCGATGGAATACGTGTTCCCACGGCTTCTATGGGATGAGGTCGTTTAGAGAATCTTGCGGGTCACAGCCTCAGCCTTTCCAAAAACCATACCGGACATTCTTTTTCATATTTTTTGATGAGCTTCAGGGCGGTCCTGTCGAGGACGTAGGTCTCCCCCCAGTCGTCCTTCGACCTGACGATCCTTCCAGCTGCCTGGATGACCATCTGGAGGGCGGAGACGTCGTACCACCTCTGCCCCATCTGTTCCTTATGCCTGGCGACCCATTCGTCCTTGAGGTCCAGGTAGGGAGTCTTCACTATGATCTGCCATCTTGCCTGGTCATCCCTGAAGTCCGTCCCCTCCCCCATACTCACTGCGAAGAGGATCATGGGACGGGGGGAGGACTTGAATTCGTCCAGCTTCTCGTTCCTCGTGCCCGAGTCGTGGACTATGACCCTGTCTTTCAGGGCGGGAGAAATGTTTCCGTAAACGGAACGGAACCATTCATAGGAGTGGAAGTGGACGACGCCCTTCGTATCAGGGTGTTCTCCGGCGATCCTCTCTATTTCCCCGACAACGGCCATGAGGTTGGCCTTTCCCTCGGGCTTCGTAGAGATTAAACAATACCTCACACTCAGGGCATTTATACCCCGAGACGGCGTAGGAAGCGTAGAGCCATTCTTTCAATGGTTTGGACTTGAATCCGCTTTGCAAATAGGGCATTTCATAAGTCTATTCGTTAGGACAGCGGCTTATTTCTTTACCAGATACTTGCCGTGGTTCTTTGCGAATCTCGAAAATGTGTCTAAGATTATGCCTATGGTTTGCTCCAATGTTTCCTTCGCTTCTACTATAGGAGCGAACACTCTATACGGAACAGTTAGTGAACACTCGTTCTTCTCTAACATTTTTCTCGCATTGGAGATATCTTCTTCTGTATATCCCCACTGTCTTATATTTGCGATCTCGATGTTGTCCTTAAGCCAAGTCATGACGGTCAAAAGTCTTGTTGCCTTATCTGCTTCAACTTGAGACCTCTGAAATAGATGGGCTACAAAATTACCTCTATCCCTTACTTCATAGATTTCGTTGAGTTTCGTTTCCACTTCCTCTTTTCCAAATAAATCAGACTTCTTGATTGCTTCGGATATCTGCTTCCAATTCTTGAGGTATCTTCCATTCTTATTCATAATCTTGTCCCGTCTAATAATGTAGAAAGGAGAAACATTGCCCTTATCGCTATAGCCTGGAATTATTTCAAGTTCCAGATATTCGAAGATACAGGCGTCGATTGTACTCCTACACATAATCACCGTTGCATCTGTCAGACCGTTTGCATAGCAGTTTATTGTTTCCCCTAGTAGATCTGTCGTCAGTCTAAATAAATGTCGAAAAGTGACGGGTTGACCCTTATATATGAATTTCGTTGCCTCAGTCAGGTACGAATCCCAGATGCTTTCGGCTTCATTCTGATAGTCCGTGTTCATTGTATCAACGCCTTACTCCTGCAGAATATACAATCATTTCTATTTTCTAAGTGCTAATTCCAACTATTATGCGACTACTACTTGCTCTTCTTCTTTAGTTGGTAATGTAGACTTTTGCAACTCTTTTCCGAGTTTAATGCTACCAGTCTTTGCAATTAGCAATCGCCACTCAGCGATCAACGTCACAATAGCTTTGGTTAGTCTAAATATTCTTAGTCTAATCATCTGCTTCAAGGAATCCATCATAGTTGGTCTCTGAGAAAAGACGAAGTCTGGTATAGGATTATTTGTACGTACTGCTATTAAGTCATAGAGAGTATGAACGCGCTTGAAAAGGAATCCGAAGTATTGTTCCAAGAAATCAAAGATTATTTCCGAGGAAAACGAGACGAACCGACAGTCAGTTCTCTACTAAATTTTCAAATGAGCAAACTTGATGGTTATTCAGTGACGGACTCTGATCAAGGAGCCCTAAAATTGCACCTTCCCACCCCTATGCTGGGATACAGGGGCCAAAAAGTTAAGATATTGGTTATTGGAATATGCCAGGAATTCAAACGAGAATTGGTGAAGCCTATTCCTAGTACCTTACCCGAATTTGTGGAGATATTCAAGTATCGGGAAAAATGGAAGGAAGGCAGCGATTCTAATTTCGATTATATTACAGAGTTCAAGAGAATAAGTTATTTCAAAAAAATTGATTGGATGCTTAAAAAGATATTTGATGGCAGCTCCTTCCAACTTGGAGAGAGCTCAATTTATGTTGACCTCATTCCTTATCCAACCCCCCATATGTGGAAGGACTTCTACAGGTATGCACACTTCACACAGTACGCGCATTCGAGATTGATCAGATTACTTGGAAGAGTTTACCCCAGAAGTAGTGATTTCTTTAGGAAAGCAGGCGTCAACGTTTATTGGAAAATGGGACCCTATAATCAAGGAAGACGACTGCGTGAACGGAAAGTTTACCGGTTCCAAGATTCAATTGATCACCCTTTACATGCCAGTTTCTGGAAATGAGCTTCCCACTTTCTATGGCGACGGTCCTCAACTATCTGACTGGGAAAACAAATTTCTAGCACACCTTCCCAAAATTCAGGAACGACTGAATCTCTAGAACAGTCTGATATGTTCCACCCCTTGACCGCTCGCTTCTTTTGATATTCAGAAAACTCTTCCCTGCTCGTTTCACGATAATTCTTGGTCTACTCACTCCACGGCTGAACGAAACCATTATATTTCAGCGGTGGATAGTAAACCCGTAGAATAATGCCGCCGGATAGAGTGGACGTCCGGTGACTTTTAGCAGCCCCGCGAAGTCCCGCGGGGATTGGCGGGTAGAAGATGCTTGTCAATGAAAGAAGGTGAAGAAATGAATGAAGTGAATTTAAGGAAACTGGCTGTTGACATAAACAGCGCACCGACGATGATGGTGATGACTGTCTGGATGGAAGTGATATGCAAGCCTGCGACGTATTATCCCAGGGAGGGATGGCAGAGGAGCCACATCAGGTATTAGATC
>JAKATW010000108.1 GCA_021827945.1 Thermoplasmata archaeon | reverse complement strand
CGATCTATCTCCATTGAAGGCTTCCATACGTCGAGGTACACTAGGTCACCGGATAACTCCTTTCCCTCCATGACTTTCAGGGCGGTGGTTACAGCAAGGGCAGAGATGGCCCTTACCGCACTTGGTAAGACCCCCTGAATTGTGCAGGAAACGCCCGCTCCCTTTTCGGGATATCCAAAGCAGGAGAGACACGATGTTCTGCCGGGCACAATTGCCTTAACGTAACCATAAGTACCCTCCACTGCGGAGAAGATCCAGGGTTTCTTGAGCCTGAACGACACCACATTAATAACATTCCGTGCGTCGTAGTTGTCCGTTCCGTCAATGATCAGGTCCGCAAATGAAAGAATACTGTCGGCGTTAACGAAGTCAAGCTTCTTATCAATGGCATTCACTTCTGCCCCAGGGTTAATTCTGAGCAACTTCATCTTGGCAACATCCACTTTCTTCAGGCCGATATCGCCTTCACCGTACATCGCCTGCCTGTTCAGGTTGCTCGTTTCGATGGTGTCGTCGTCCACAATGGTGACCTTCTTTACCCCCATCCTTACCATCATCTCTGCAATGGACGATCCGGTCCCACCCATTCCTATGACTGCTACGGACGAAGACTCAATGATTTTCTGTCCAGCCGGAAATATCTCCTTAATCGCGACCTGACTGAGATATCTCTCCATTTCCATGGTTTGACATGGATGAACAAATAATAAGCTATCCGCCGCTTACGGGAGGAAAGACGGATATGACGTCTCCTTCTGAAATCTTCGTCTCGTCCTTTTGAAACTTGTTGTTCAGTGCGATAAGGGAGGTTTTCTCACCATTCAATTTAGGGTATTTTGTCTTAAGCATTTCCAGAAGGTCTCTGACGGTCGATTCCCCTATTTCCAGATCCTCCTCTTTCTTCCCTGTCGAATCACGATATTTCGCGTAGTACTTGATATGTACCCTCATCTTCCTCTCTCCAGTATGGTACTCTTGAGTCTATAGCCTTCTTAAAAGTATCAAACATCTCCTCTTCATTTTTTCCCCTGAAGTTGAAAAGTTGATCGTGCCTGTTCAGACAGGTCTGAAACTCCCCCTTAGAGGTAACTCTGAGTCTTGTGCAGTGGTTGCAGAAATCTGCATTTCTCTGTGGTCTTACTATCTCAACGACTCCCTCTCTTTCATCTTCGATCGGTACGTGGATCCTCTTTCGATTGTGAAGTGTGTTGTATTCCACCCACGAGGACCTCTTCACCATCCTATCCTCGATCGGCTTTATGTCGTAGTGATATTTACGATAGTTATCATCAGATTCCCCGCTCCTATCAGTTTCGTATTCTATCAGTTGAAGGATCACTCCCTTTTTGGAAGAAAAATCCAGCATGGAATCTATCTGATGAACGTTCACACCATTGAGGACTACAAAGTTGACCTTCACAGGTGAGAGACCCGCAGAAAGCGCTGCATCGATTCCCTGTTCTACAACATCAATCGCATCCACCTTGGTAATTTCAATAAAATGGTCCTTCTCTATGGAGTGCATGGAGATGTTTATTCTGTTCAGGCCTGATTCTTTCAGGCCCCTTGCCTTATCCTTCAAGAAGAAGGCGTTGGTTGTCAAGGAGATGTCTCCCGAAATGTGCTTTCTGGTCCGCCTTATAATGTCCTCTATATCTTTCCTGAGCAGGGGTTCCCCTCCAGTGAATTTCACTCTATTGACTCCATTCTTCGCACCCATTGCTACGACTCTTTCTATCTCCTCTGCCGATAGGGTGGATGAGTTTTCGTCAGTCCCCTCCATGTGGCAGAAGAAACATTTGAAGTTGCATGAGGCATTCAACTGAATTCTCAGACTGTTCAATGGCCTCCCAAAAGTATCGTAAAGCACTGTCATCGCTATTAAAATCGGTAATCAAAAACTTTGTGAAGCTGTAGAAGTAAAATGAAAGTCAGTGCCACGACTCCGTTCCATCTTTGAAATGGTCTTTCTTCCATATGGGCAGTCTCTGCTTTATTGCTTCAACGATGTAACTGCACCCTTCGAATCCTTCCTTCCTGTGGGAAGAACTCACCGCGACGAGGAGGGAGATTTCCCCAGGTTTTACCATTCCCACTCTGTGAACTGCAATAGAATCTATAAGTCCGAACTTCTCAACAGCTTCATCAAGTATCCTGTTCAGTTCCTCTTCAGCAAGTTTTTGGTCAGAATCGTAGAATAGGTGAATGATTTCCTTTGATGATTCCGTTCTCCTCACTATCCCCTCAAATGTAACAGTAGAGCCAATCTCAAAATTCCCCCTCTTTAGAAGGGCTGACCGATCGATCGGGTCAGTCTGAATGATCCCTTTCACGATTATGGATTCAGGATTTGGTAATCAATCTTTTGAGTAAATCAAAAGGGACAAATAGGGGGTCAAACGTCAAATTTGACTCCCTGAGCCAGAGGAATATCTTTTCCCCAGTTTATAGTGACTGTCTGTCTCCTGGCATAGCTCTTCCAAGCGTCACTTCCGCTTTCCCTTCCTCCACCGGTATCCTTTTCGCCTCCAAAGGCTCCTCCAATCTCTGCACCTGCTGTGGCCGTATTAACGTTGGCCAGTCCGCAGTCGCTTCCAAGTGAAGACAGGAATATCTCCTCCTCCATCAGGTCTGTTGTGTATATACTGGACGAAAGTCCCTGTGGCACTGCATTGTGTATACGGATCGCTTCGTCAAGAGTATCGTACTTGAAGACGTACAGTATAGGTGCAAAGGTCTCCTCGCAGGTCACTGGAGTTACCCTGGGCATCTCTATTACGGTGGGTTGAACGTAGTAACCCCCCTCCAGTCCCCTGATTGTAGTGTGCTTCCCTCCAACGAGGACCTTCCCCCCCTCCTTCCTGGCCACCTCAACAGCTTTATCGAAATTCTTTACGGCCTGATCATCTATCAGCGGTCCAACCAGTACTCCATTCTCTCTAGGGTTCCCGACCTTTACATTTGAGTATATGACCTTCAGCCTAGAAATAAACTCTTTGTAGATTTTATCTTGTACAATAATTCGTCTTGTGGTGGTGCACCTCTGACCAGCAGTTGCCATAGCACCAAATGCCACTCCCTTCAGAGAAAGATTTAGATTTGCCTTGGCAGTTACTATAGAACCGTTGTTTCCCCCTAGTTCCAGGATCGTTCTTCCGAACCTTCTCGCCACTGTTTCGGAAACTATCCTTCCAGACTTAACTGAACCGGTAAATGATATAAGTTTGATTCTTGGGTCAGATGACATCAGATTCCCAATTTCGCTTCCACTGCCTGTCAGGAGACTGAATATCTCAGGGTAATGATTCTCTCTTATCACCTTCGTGACTATTCTCATCACCGAGATGGCCGTCAGGATTGCCTTTGACGAAGGCTTCCAGACCACCACATCGCCAACTACAGCGGCTATGAAAGAATTCCAGGACCAAACTGAAGATGGAAAGTTGAATGAAGTTATGACTCCGATTACTCCCAGCGGCAGGTATTGCTCATACATCCTATGTTCGAACCTTTCGCTGGCCATCTGCAATCCGTGCAACTGCCTTGATAGACCTACCGCGAAGTCGGCAATGTCGATCATCTCCTGTATTTCACCCTCTCCCTCCACGGTAGTCTTTCCCGTTTCTATGGAAACGATCTTTCCGAGGTCACTCTTCTGCTTTCGAAGTTCGTTCCCTATCAGCCTGATGAGCTCTCCTCGCTGAGGAGGAGTCAGCCTCAGCCACTCTGCTTGAGCCTTCTCGGCCTTCTTAACGACCATTTCGTAATCTTGCTTCGATCCAGTTAGTACAGTGGCGATGCTCTTTCCGTCAATTGGGCTGATAGACACAACTTTCTTTCCGGAGGGATTTTTGATCCATCCGGCTGCATATATGCCTGAATTTGTTGAATTCAGACCCAGCTCATTAAAAATCTCCTTTCTAATCTTCATTAAATCCATTGACATCTGGACCTCATCTTTTTAATAGTAAAGTCTTTTACGCACATATCCGAAAGGGCTTGTAGTGTAACCTGGATAGCACAGGAGCCTCCGGAGCTTCTAATTCGGGTTCAAATCCCGACAAGCCCGTTTATTCCGACAATCGAATACGATTTTTTAATAAGAGAATGGGCTCATCTGTTGATATATCTAGATAATGGTACTAATAATGGTACTAATACATAAATAGTTCATTAAATTAATCTTAATTTGTCTTTAATTGACTATCAGATTCTACAATTATTATTGAATAATCAGTAAAATTATAAGCTTGCAATCTCTTGCAATCCTGATATTTTAACCTATTTTTAGGGTCTTTATATATATCATAAATAAAGTCCCCGTGATTACGGTGGCGTGCAGGAAAATATTGCCTCTTAAATGGGAATGTAAGCATATGAAGGAGATTCATTTTTGTTCAGCAAATAGTTCGAAGGCTGCATAGCTATTTGGCCAAATTCCGAGATCAATCAAGTCCTACTTGAACCTCAAAGGTGTCCTGAAATCTCGCTTTAATTATAGTTAAATTACCTCAAAATTTAAGTATGGTATGATGTATCCATAATTGCATGCAATAATGACGTCGAAAATGCCTTCAAAAATGAGCAACCAAGATCGCGTTCTTTCAGAGCTTAGAAACAGCATTGTTCTAGGCAAATATCTACCAGGCGAGCATCTTGTCGAAGAGGATCTGGCAAGGGCTTTTAATTCGAGCAGGTCAACTATCAGGCTGTGCTTAACTATACTTGAAAGGGATGGTATAGTCACTGAAGGAACACCTCGAGGATTTTACGTTTCTAAGATTGACTTACAGGAGACTCTTGAGCTCCTTGAAGCTAGAATAAGAATTGAAACATTGGCAGGTAGCCTTGCAGCAAAACGAATAAATGAAGGCGGCTTAAGACAACTTAAAGATACCCTTACTCAGATGGAACTCAGCATTGAAGAACGCGACTTTATGAGATATTCTTTATTGAATTCTGAATTTCATTCGCTCGTCTATGGAGCGTCTGGAAATAAAAGCCTTGAATATGTAGGAGTCCAATTAAAGACGAGAATAATACGATTACAGTACAAGATTGCATTCATTCAAGGCAGACCTCAGAAATCCCTTAGGGAGCATAAGGAAATATACGAGGCGTTGAAGAACAGAGACGGTCCCAGAGTAGAACGATTAATAAGGAAACATATAGGCGGAATTAAGCGTGCAATAGAAAAGAACTATGGTCTCTTGGGGGCCTAAATATGAATTTGGAAGAGAATATAGAAAATTGTTTGAATGGAGCTTTTGATATGCACGTTCATCCTGCTCCGGATGTTTTGGACAGGAGCGGAGACGATATCGAATTTGCCCGAATGGCAAATAAAGCGGGCATGGCCGGTTATCTGATTAAATCTCACTACGTACCCACGGCCGATCGTGCCTTTTACGTAAGAAAACTATTGCCAGATATGAAAGTATACGGTACTATCAGCCTTAATAACTCGGTAGGAGGAATGAACTCTCTTGCCGTGGATATTGCTGGAAGGTCTAACGCCAAACTTGTCTGGTTCCCGACCGTTGATTCCGTCAACGAGTTCCAAATGCGAGGGAAGCAGGACCAATCGAAGCTTCCGTTCTGGGCTAAGATGCAGCAAGAACTGGAGAAAGAGCACATCCTTAAAACACCAGTCAAGGTATTCAATGATGACGGTAGAGTTAGCAGAGAAACGGAGGATGTGCTTGACCGCATTATAAAATATAAGATGATTCTTGCCACCGGCCATCTATCTCCCAAGGAAGGAATGGCACTTGTCCTGCATGCAAGGGAGCTAGGTATGGAAAAGATAATAATAACACACGCGGACTTCCCGACGACATTGTACACCATAGAAGATCAGAAGAAATTGGTGAGATTGGGGATCTTCCTTGAAAGGTGCTACACCACTCCGGCAACAGGAAAGATACCGTGGGACTTCGTCATAAAAGAGGTCCAGGAGACGGGTCCGGAAAATAATATATTGTCTACAGACCTGGGTCAGAAGACTTCGGTTTTACCTGTAGAAGGAATGCGCAAATTCATCAAATTTTTCCTAGATAATGGACTATCCGTGGATTCTATTAGAAAGATGACAGTCGAAAACCCCTCAAAGCTCTTGGGTGAATAATATGCAAAATACAGACCTGCTTGTTATAAGTGCTCATTCAGCTGACTACGTCTGGAGATCGGGGGGGGTCATAGCCAAGTATGTCAAGATGGGTAAGAGCGTACAGGTAGTAGCCCTTTCATTCGGGGAAAGGGGGGAATCCGCGGAGCTATGGAAGTCTGGTAAATTCCTTCAGGAAATAAAGGAAATAAGAAGAGATGAAAGCATGCAGGCGGCAGAAGTACTCGGAGCGCCAATACAATTCTATGACTGGGATGATTACCCCCTTAAAATTGATGAGAATCGCATATTGGAACTTGTCAAGCTCTTGAGGACACTTAGGCCAATCAATATCCTTACTCACGGAGATCATGATCCGTTCAATACAGATCATGAGGCAACTGCAAGTGCGGTTCACAAGGCATCTATTCTGGCAATAGCTAACGGGGTCTTACCCGAAATTCCAGTTTGCAAACAGCCGCGCTTGTTTGGGTTCGAACATCATCAATCAGAACTATCAGAGTTTTATCCAGATGTCATCATTGACATAACTGAAGTATATGATACAAAAAAGAAGGCAATGGATTGTTTTCAGACGCAAAAGCATCTCATAGAATACTATGCAGAAAGGGCATTCATAAGAGGGAATCATGCACGAAGAATTTCTGGTGTAAATGAATACAAATTTGCCGAGGCATTCACGCGCAAGTA
>JAKATW010000146.1 GCA_021827945.1 Thermoplasmata archaeon | reverse complement strand
CAAAGAGACCGCACTCATCATTGAATTATATGACACCGGAAGAGTTTGAATCCGCAATATTGAATGAAGATTTCAAAAAGAAGTGGTTAGAAAAGGAAACTGGGAGGTACAAACATGTTGAATTACTAGAGTGAACTCAGAAAACTGTCTGAAGGAAGTGGATCCAGATCAATGATCTTTTTTATGCTAAATTAAGACACATAAATTAGGACACTACCGAAATTCTAATAGTCATTAAAGTCACTCGGTTATAACAATTAAGAAAAATATATTTAACGAGGTAATTCTATATCTAAGGGTGGGAAGTAATCAGAAGCTGAAATTCCAAGTGTCTGAAGGTTATAATAAGATGCTACACTTAGATTTAATTCCTAATTCCGAAGAGAAATTAAGTTTCAAACGCTTTATTTATAAAGGAAGGCATCGGCCTATCGGTAAATATGACAGGGTGATGGAGGATTTGAAGACATGATAAGCACAGAGGAGGTTTTAGAAGAGTGAGCGAAGAGGTGATAATTTTTGGTCGATATTGACAGAGGAAGTCAGAGGCTCCATTTCCGTATAAACACATACCTAAAGGATCTCATTGGTAGGGAACTCTTGACCAACAAGTATGTAGCAGTGTTCGAGTTGGTCAAAAATTCTTACGACGCAGGAGCCTCTGAAGTGGTCGTCAAGTTCATCTCTTCAGAAAAGGAAACAGATGCAAGTGAGATTGCTGTAATAGATAATGGATCAGGAATGAGCAGGAGGGATATTGAGGATAAATGGATGAATGTTGCAAAGTCGTACAAACGAGATGAGCTAGAGGCAATTGGAAGAGGAGGGTTAAGAACGCATAAGATTCCTGTTGGAAGAAAGGGCATTGGAAGATTCTCTTGTGATAAACTGGGTGAGAGCCTTCATATGTATACAAGAACGGATCAAGATTCCTCTTGGAATCACCTCATTGCCGATTGGAAGGATTTTCAAGATGCCCCAGAAAAGGACTTTCAAGATATTCCTGTAACTATTTTAGAAGAAGAAAAACCGCCTGCAATAGCGGGAAAACTTGTAAAAGGCACCGTTCTAGTCATAGGAAAACTTAGGGAAAAATGGGATTATGAATCTGTGCTTAGGCTGAAAAGACACTTTCAGAAATTACTTGATCCTGTTACTCCAGCCGGTTCGGGGGCATTTAACATAACCATAGACGCCCCTTTCCTGCTCCGGGAAGAAGCTGTGCGACCCGCCTCGGAATCTATCAATGGCCCAGTCCGCAGCACACTTTTCCAAGAACTGGGAGAAATTTCAACGAGAATTTCAGTGACGCTCAGAAACGGGATATTAAATACAAAGTTGTTCGACAGGGGAGAATTGCTTTACACCCTCGACGAAAGAGTTGAAAACCTGTTGTATATCGATGCTATAGACGCAGATATCTTCTACCTAGATGAACATTCCAAGGGCAGATTCACGAGAAGAGTGGGAATTCGTCCTGTCAAGTACGGTAGCATATTTCTGTATCGGAACGGTGTGCGAGTGTTCCCATATGGAGAACCGGATGACGACTGGCTAGGCTTGAATGCCAGAAAGCAGCAGGGATACAAGAGATATCTCTCATCAAGAGAACTTTTTGGCAGGGTTGCTCTTACCGACACCAGGGGGATATGGGAGGAGGCATCCAGCCGAGATTCCGGAATCAAGGACAGCAATGCACGGAATGAGCTAGTAAATCTCGTCAATAAAAAGATAATTACCAGACTAGAAAAGTATATTGTCGATGCATCAGACTGGAATATCCCCATTAACAAAATTGAAAAAGCTGAAAGAAACATGAAAGTCATAGAACTTCTCGCAGGTATGGCACTGAATGACAAGAATGTTGTTTCCGTGCAATACTCCGACTCACTTACTGAGACGGTGAGGGAAAGAGGGGCTTTCGGGAGCCTAGAAAGTATGGAGGGACTTTCCAAAGACCTAGATCAAGAGAAAAGAAAGGAGCTCGCAAGATATCTTTCCAATATAAAAGAATCGCTGAAAGCTATAGAATCAGAGGCTGAAGAGGCAAAGGAAGAAGCGGTATTCCTGAGGACGGCATCCCAGTATGTCAAGACAGGGACCTTGAGATTGATAGCGGAGCATAATTTAAATATTATTTCCAGAAGGCTTCGACCAGCACTTTTGGAGGTCGGGAACTTTGCAGCATCGACAAATGCTCCTCCCGAAATACTTAGAGAAATTGAGTATGCCGTCCAGGAATTAGAGCTCTTAAAGGAGAGGAACAAGCTCGTCATGAGAGCAAACTGGAATATAACGAAGGAAGAAGAAGTTGACATCCCATCATATATCGAGCAGTATGTGAGACAGTTCTGGATCCAGTCGCTTGACAGAAGAGGTATCGAGCTGGAAATAATAGGCAATGGCCTATCCCTGAAGAAGATAGTCCATCCTGAGATAATTTCGCTCGTGCTGGACAACCTGCTGGACAACTCTGCAAAAAGTGAGAATGATGCTTACCATATCCGGATTTCTTTTTTGGGAGTTCAGGATGGAAAGGTGGTATTTACAATAAGTGACGATGGAAGAGGGGTCCCTCCTAAAGAGAAGGAAAACCTTTTTAGACCTTGGAGATCGGCAACCGCTGGGTCAGGCATAGGCTTGTACCTCATGAGAAAGTTATTGACAGAGAATGGCGGAGAGCTCAGGTTTGTAGGCAATGGAATTGAACGAGGGATGAAGGGAGCTAGTTTTGAGGTGCAATTATGACCATGGGGGATGAGTCTCAGGACGAGCTCACGTTAGAGTACGCAGTGCTTGAAAATGAGTCGAGCATACAACAGGAAATAAGCGCCAAGATGAAAGGGATGACTGCTCCAATTCACAAACAGTTCAAGCCCGGGGAATCAAATGGAAGAGTTGAAATAAAGAGGCTAGAGGTCGTTAACGTTTTTAGCACGGATAAGGAGAAAGAGCTTGTATCGTGGCTAGAAAGTGTATCAAAAGAAAGTGAAAATGGAATGAGGGCTTTTCCGGACTTGGTTTTTCTGGACAATAATATACCAGGCTCACCCGACTCCGGAAAGGACGCACTAAAGGTAATCTCGGAAAGGGAGTACCCTCTGGACTCGATACTGTACACTGAGCTTGATGATGCTCTTACGGTAGACTACACAAACCAATATGGAAGGAACTGGTCCACTCCCTACAAGGATATAGATGCCATAGCGAGACAAGCTATGACAAAATTCTACCTCTTCTGGTCAAACCCTGAATATGTTAGAGGACTAGTGCTTTCAAGATTTGCGGACCTGGACATTAAGTGGAACCATCTAGTGACAAGATTATTGCAAGTGGATGACAGAAGAGAGGATCTTGTCAAAGAGTTCGCCCTTACCAGAGACGGGCTTGATATAACCAAAAAGGCGAGAAATGCCGAGATCATTGCAACTTTACTGGAAAAGTCTGGAACAATTGATGCCGGAACCATTGAAAAAATTAGAAATTTCAAAAAAAGGACGCTTGATTACGCTGGAGTCAGGGACGATTTTGCGCACAATCCTATCACCAAGCTTTACGACGGCAACAAGATAGGGATACAGGCAAAAAAAGCACCCGAGGGCGGCTACACCCGGAATTCAATGAAGAATTTCTTCACAAAATGCACCAAACTGATCGCCGAAATAGATGAAGTCACGAAAAAAATAAAAATTGATCCCAATTGGACAGTAAAGAATGGGTTAAAGTAAGTTGGAAATGGTAACTCCTGCGATATGAGAGAATTTAGGCGGTACAGCATTTGCAACCTGCGTGAATCTTGGAGCTTCCTTTACCCTCAGCCTACCACCAGTAGTATACTTACCCTTAAACTCATACCAGTCAGGAAATGATTGCAGTCTTGCATATTCCCTGACCGTCAGTATTCTCGGTTCCTCATAGTGTATATGATCATCTGGCAAAGTAGTCAGGGTAGGCGCAGGCACACCGGGATCAAGGGCGCTCAAGTCCCTCTTCCGTAGCTTGAGAGATTTCATGTAATCTCTGGTCCAGTCACTTTCCCAGTATGACGACTTTATTATCTCTGAGAATCTTTCCACTATCTTGCCAGAGTGGTTCGCGAATCTGTGACTATCTGGAATATCCGCTGCGACCCCCATTCTCATCTCCTTCTGGTATGTGGTTCGCGGAGGGCCATAGATGCCGGCCTTGAATCCATGTGAGTCCGGGGAATCAACCTCCCCGTTGATCCTCCTCAGGTCAGAGATGGCTTGCTTCACGCCTACCTTCAGCCCTTGGTTGCCCTTCAACGAAAGCTTCTCATGGAATGAGGCTGGATCGGAACCCTTTTCCGAGGTGAAGATTATGAGCCTCTTCCTAGACTGCGGCACACCAAAGTCGGAGAAATTGTACACGGCTTCGGTTGGTGTCTCATATCCGATCCTCTCTAGCTCTGCCTTGAGCAGCGACAAGTAGGAGGCGCCTAGAGACCCATTCTTGTTGAATCGATATGAGAATCCCGGAACATTCTCGAAGAGTATCATCCTCGGTCTAACGATGTCGACGAACTTGACATATTCCTTGAACATCTGGTTCCTCTCGTCGTGCTCAACCCTCCTGCCGGCAGTGGAGAATCCTTGGCAAGGCGGTCCTCCAGCAACCAGATCAACATCTCCCCTCAGTGCAAGGATCTCGTCCTTGTAATGGTCTATCACGTACCTGATGTCCATTTGCGCAATGGGCATCCATGAAGGCCATGCAAAAGCGTTTTCCCCATCTATAAGGTTATATTTAAGGGTTTCGAATGCCATTGAGTCTCGTTCGACTGCAAATATCCCTTTCATTCCAGCTTGGTAGAGACCTAATGAGAATCCACCTGCTCCGGCAAATAGGTCTATAAATGTCAATGGCTTATTCAAGGAAGCGCCTCCATTATCTTGCGGAAACATCCTGAGGGGTCAGAGACAACCTCATGCTCCCAGAACCTGAGAACAACGTAACCATCGTCCCTGAGTTCATTGTTCACCCTGTTGTCGTGAGTGATGTTCCTTTCAAGTTTCCTAGCCCAGTACTCGGGCCTCGTGGTTGGAGGCCTGTAGCAAATGGGACAGCCGTGCCAGAAGCACCCATCTACAAATATCGCGATCTTCCTTGACTTGTTCCCGATGTCAGGGTTCCCCTTGATGCTTGGGTATCTCCTGAACCTCCTATGGTCCAGCTGGTTCCATAAGGCCAGCTCGGGTTTGGTATCCTTCCCCTTTATGCTAGCCATGACCTTCCTGCGCATCTCTAAGGCAAGATTGTCAGGCAAGAATGAACAACCCCCGTCTACTCATCTTCCAGGGAAATGAAGCAACATAGATACCCATATGCAATCCAGATGATAATACAATTCCAGGATTTAATTTTTGGCCTCATTGGCTTAAGCTTTATGGTACTTTTCATCTTCCCCGTGAACATGCCGCATATCTGGAACTGTCCTGAAAATCTGCAAGTTTGCCTTAAAACCAGCTCCACGATCAGGGTCCTGGATATCTCGCATGCAACCCTGGAAATCATGCGACTAATCTTCTCCTTTATGTAATTTTCTAAATCTTCCCTGATATCTATCTCCTCAATGGCTTTCTTAAATACCGAACAATCCAGATCAGACTCTTACTTCCCGTCAAATGTTCCTTCTCGAAGCTGTTATTTTCATTTGAATGACTCCTTCCTCCCATTCTCGTTATGAAGTCTTACTCCAATTAAAAGTCGTCACCGTCCTGACCCGATATCTGAGAATTGTTCTCCATGAAATTAAGTCTCTCTTTCCAGATCCAGTCCGTTAGGCCTCCTATCCTTCCTCCAACCAACAGGTCCAACTGACCATTCATATTCGTTCTTTTCATATACTTCCCTTCAAAATCATGGAATAGGTATTTTAAACTTATAACCCTCTTTGAAAAATGAAAAAAAAGAATGGTTCTTCCCTCCTCGTGCATAGCATCCCGAAATTTGTGTACTTATAAAGGACACCGTTTCCGGAACATTTTCCTGATTTCGTCGTCCCTACATTTATAGAATCCCTCAGAGGTCTGAGGGGCCATTTCCCATTTATCTCCGTCAACCTGAGATAGATAATCTTCATAGCACTTCCCCTTATTTCATTGTTCCTGAGTATTATGAAACATATCCTAAGATTCTTCTCCGGATAATGCTGGTTTAGGATTATCAGAGGACCATTTCACTATTTCCAGCTGAAATGTAAAAGAACCAGTCGCTGTTTGCATTCCATCTTTTCACGTCCACCCCTCCACCCACTTCCTCATTTCTTTTCTGTCATCTTCCTCAAATGGAATATTCAGGTAATGCTCATACTGCGTTGTTGATGTATGCCCCTGGCTCAATGCGATCTGAAGAGCCTTATCAGGATAATAGAAAACAAGCCATGATTCCCAGGTCTTCCTGAACGTTTTGTTGTTGACCGGATTATCATCGAGGATCCTTCTGGAGAGTCTCCTAAGTTTCATATCGAATGCCGGCAGCTCAGGCATCGGATATGGGGACTGGAACAGATCAGGTATCAGCGTCTTTCCCATATCTGACAGTCTTATTGCTCTTTCCCTCTGCTTTGCCTTCACCTTCAGCATTGATCCCCTAGGAAGATAGATAAATTTTCCGTCAAGCCAGTCCGGATTCTCCCTGAACCTCTGCAATTCAGCATATCGCATTCCCGTCAACAGCAGGGAGGTGCATATCCTCCTGGTGTTTGGATCCATAGCATCCCTTAAGGTTTCAAATTCAACAGGCCTAAGGATCCTCACCTGGAACTTCTCCGAAGATCTTACTATGGGTCTCAAACTGACTGTTAAGATACTAA
>JAKATW010000139.1 GCA_021827945.1 Thermoplasmata archaeon | reverse complement strand
TCCGTGCAGGGATAATGAACCTACTCCTCGATCTAAGAGAGAAGTACGGAATGCCGATGATATTTGTCACTCACGACATAGCGGTCTCGAGGTACATGAGTGACAGGATTATCGTCATGTATCTTGGTAAGATCGTAGAGATGGGAGAGACTGAGGAAGTTATCGGAAGACCCATGCACCCTTATACTCGCGCCCTTCTGGAAGCGGTTCCCGTCCCTGACCCTGATATAAAGAGAGGAGAGGTCAGGATCAAGGGGGAGCTTCCGAGCGCAGTGAACATTCCAACTGGATGCAGATTCGCATCTAGGTGTCCGTACTTTGAAAAGGGTATATGTGATTCGAAGGAGCCAGAACTCCGAGAGATTTCAAAGGGACATGTAGTCAGCTGCTTTTATGCGGAAAAAATAGCTGGAGAGTAGGAGTCGAATCTTGTCATCTCGTTTCTTAGAAGAAATTGAATGTTTGGTCGTGTACAAAAATGTTTGAGAAGTCCCTCAAACTGGGATTTGTTGTTCTTGTAGTGATTTCCATTGCAATCCTGTCTCTAGCTCTTAACACACTTGTCCAGACAGGTCTTACATCCTCTATATGCTCTGATGAATCACCGGCGGTGAGCGAAAGAAGTGTCTTCCTTAATGGAAGCACCACACTCCTTTCCGTGGTGAAAATCTACAACAACGGAACATTACCCCTTGAATTTCTTTCCGGACCAGTGATAATCGTGTATTCCGGCAACAACAACGCATCCACAACCAGCTACACACTTAACAAATCAATTCCTCATCTCATTCTTCCAGGGAAATCTGCAACAGCTTACGTAAATATAACTGTCCCATATTACGGCAGGGTCGCCTACTATCTACAGATAGACTATTATGTAGGTAACTGGAAACCAAATCCGTACTTGGTCGACTATTCCTATGTTAGATATTACTCAGGGGTGCATTTTGAGTGGCAGGGCTAAACAGAGCTGGAACAGTCGTGTTGATATCCCTGGCACTTCAACCCGCAATGCTCATCCTAGGATTTTATCAACTCTTTCCAGACTTCTTCAAATACCCCTATCTATACGTCGTTCTGTTGGTCGCAGTTTCGGTCGCGGGAGGATCAATGATCACCAAGGGAACCGATATTTTTGCCACCGCAATACTTTCTGCAGCGGTCTATATGTTAATGTTCAGATGGCTTGTCGCATCACTAATAAGTCCAAACCTGTACCTAGGCTACGAGGCCTACAGTTTTCTTTCTGCTCTGTTTCTTCCGGGATTCTTCTTCTTCTTTGTCTACCTTTTTGTCGAGGTATTCAGCCTGTATATCGGCTCTAGAATCAGAACTTACAGATCGTGATTTAGTGTTTTAATGCCCACTGAAAGAAAACTTTTTGAGAACGACTGTTCTGTTTCACATGTACTATGAATACTTACATAGTCGGCTTCCTTGTAATTCTTATCCTCTTGTTCATATTCCTTTACTGGCTTCCTCTGCTTCGAAGAAGAATTAACATAGACCAGGAAAGGATCCCAGACAAGGAGCCTGGCGGTGAAGAGGAGTACTATCGGATTCTGAAAGAGGGAAAAAAGTATAGAGAGGAACTTAAAAGAAAGGGCCAAAAGTAAGAGAAGACGGCCTTCACTTTACAACCTGATCATCTAAAAGTGTGCAAGGATAGATTTTACCGATCCTTCCTCTCCAACGGAATCATCTACTTTGCAGTCACCTCCTCAGGTGGTTTAACTCTTCTAAACCAACCGTAGAATGAGACAATGGAGGCCACGTAAAGTATCGCAGCAATATAGAAAGGCATAGAAAGGTTCCCATCCTTCATCAAAAGCGAACCCGGATATGTGCTAAGCGAGTTCGGCATCCTGAAAAAAATACTGGTGATTCCCGATGTCGCCCCCCTCTGTTCCGGCGGAATGATACCCATGATTAGGGAGTTTGATAGCGGTCCTGACACATTCATCAGTAGCGACCGCAGGATGTAGAAAACTGCAGAAATCTGATAGTTGCCAGGAATCGGGGTTAGAATCAGGAACACAGTAGATGCGAGCATTGTCACGACCATTGCATTTATGATCCCCATCTTCCTACCCAGGGCAGGCGCTATTAGTGCCGAGAAAGCAAGTAACAGCCCTGATAGCCCAAGTATGGGACCGCTGATCGTATCAGAGATAGCATACTTGTAGCTGAACCATTGACTCATGAGCGGTACAAACAGGCCCGCTCCGATTGCAATGCCAATATTGGAAAGTACGTATTTTGTGATGATGTTTCTTGTATCAGACGATATGATTTTTTTATTCTTCACCGTTCTAACACGTGCTGGTTCTCTTATCCTGACAAGCAGTATCGTAGATACTATTGTAGCCAGTCCCAGTGCAATATAGAGTATCAGGTGAGCGCTCAGTTGATTTATACCGAGGTTAGAAAGCGGATATATAAGGTACAGGAGGAAACCTCCTCCAGCCCACGCACCGTTCGCTGCAAGAGCATAGAGCGAGAATGTTGCCGTCCTCTTTTCATTGGTGGAGATTTCAGATAGCATGGCACCTCCGGAAGCCGTAAATGCTGCATCCGAAATGCCTATGAAAATTGACGCTACATAGAGCTGGATCAAGTTCGTTGCTATTGCAATCAGTACAACTGAGCCACCCAATATCAAATTTCCATAGACGATCATTTTCTTTCTGCCGTTTCTATCCGACAGTATCCCAAGAGGAACTGCGAGCACGGAACCTGCGATACCTTCAATTGTGAAAACCAGACCAGCATAAACAATAGATATTCCTCTTACTGTGTGCAAGAAGTAGGATAGGTCTGTGAAGATGAGACCTAAAGCGAGATTGCCGAGGAATCCCCCTCCTATCAATAATTTTGAATCCCTCGAAATACCTGAGAAATCCTTTACAAAGTGGAAATTAGTTGCCAAGCTACTGCCTTCCGGTCTGAACGCTTTTGAATAGAGAAGGTCGAACTCATGGTATAGAAATCCTTCAGGCTGTAAGTCGGTTCTTTAAATCCCTTAAAAGAACCATTGTAGCTAGATCCAGAAGAGAGCTGACATTTGCTCACTCCTTAAAATAGCTTCTGCAGACTTAAGCTTTAGGTCATCTACTCTTTCTTTCATGCTACCTAATCTTACAATAGCCTGATCTGATCGGATCAAAATGCGTTTCTATAGCAAAATCTTATTTAAGAAGGGCATTCTCTTGTTATGGACGACCTAGTCAGTGGAATTTTAAGGGATTATGAAAAAATCTGGTCACTCCACCAGGCACAAGGACTTATGGGATGGGACCTTGAAACCTACATGCCGGAGTCTGCTGCTAAAAGAAGAGGAGATGCGTTCGCACAAATATCGCTTATGGAACAGGCAATTTACCTGTCCCTCAGGGATAGGGTGTACAAATTGGAAGACAGTCAAAACCTCAGCGATCTGGAGAAGGGCATAATAAGGCAACTCAGGAGGAAAATCCATTATTTCACAGTAGTTCCTCCCGAGTTGATAGCAAGACTAGACAGGGTATCTGCTGAAAGCACTGTTTACTGGAGAAAGGCAAGGAAGAACTCAAACTTCGCAACCTTCAGACCTTACCTGAGTCAACTCGTTGAGATAAACAGAATGATTGCGGAGAAACTGGGGTACGTCGGAAACTCGTACAACGCCCTTCTGGATCTGTATGAGGAAGGACTGACCATTGAAGACGTAGATAGAGTATTTTCAAAGTTGCTGTCTGCATCAAAAGACATACTTGACAGGGTGATCTCAGATGGATACTATTCATCCAAGCACAAATTGGAAGGGAAGAAGTATAACATCGAGGAAATGCACAGAGTCAACGAAGAGATACTGGACCTCCTCTTGATGCCCAAGGAAAGATTCAGGATGGACATTTCTACACATCCCTTCACCATAGGAATGTCTTCTGACGATGTCAGAATAACTACCAGATATGAGGGAATCAACTTCAAAGCATCGCTGTATTCGACCATTCACGAGTCTGGACACGCGATATACGAACTACAGATACCTGATGAAATTTCAACTACTCCGGTGTGGGGGGGTGTCTCAAGTGGCATACACGAGTCCCAATCCAGATTCTGGGAGAACTTCATCGGAAGGAGTATGTCGTTTACTGAGATCATATCACCCATTCTCAAGAAACACTTGAAATTCCTGGAATCATACAGTCTAGAAGAGCTGTACAGATACTTTAACAGGGTCAACCCAACTATGATAAGGGTCGATGCTGATGAGATCACTTACAACTTTCACATAGCAGTGAGGTATGAAATGGAGAAGCAGCTCGTAGCCGGCAAGATGGACGTTTCAGAGGCTCCTGAAGTCTGGAATGACTTGATGGAAAAATACATGGGCATCAGACCAAAGAACTACGCGGAAGGAATCCTTCAAGATGTACACTGGTCTCAGGGTTCTTTCGGATATTTCCCAACATACTCACTCGGTAACGTGGTGGCTGGAATGTTCTGGGATTCAGAAGATTTCGAGGAGATGATAAGGAACCGAGAATTCAGCGAGATAAAGAATAAACTATACGAGAAGCTGCACAGGTACGGATCGATATATTCTCCAAAGGATCTGCTCGCAAGAACTTTCGGAGAGTCTTATAACCCAGAACACCTCATTCGATACCTTAGGAATAAGTATTTGAAAGACCAATAACCGGACATAAAGGTACGGCGTAAGGAGGATCGTGACCTAGGGATGTCATCTTCTTCTTTTCGCCCGTATCATACTCCAAATCCCTCCGATGAAAAGGAGCAGTAACACGAGAATCTCAATCAATAACGAGTAGTTTGATTCCCTCTCCAGGCTGGTGATCGGCAGATGAGTGACGTTCAAAGAAGATACTGTGACGTTCGTAGAATAGTTCAAATATCCCTGAGCAGAAATTTTCACGCTGTAATATCCAGGACTGAGTGAAATATTATAGTTCCCGTTAGATGCCTTGTAGAGGGTTCCATTGACTAGAATTGACGCATCCCTTGGCAGTATTGATCCCGAAAGATAGCCATCCAGTAATGAAAATATTACTTGCTCCATCAATCCGGTTCCATTGACACTAAGTGAACCAATCGAAGAAGGAGGGGCATAACTGTCCACTCTCGGGATCACATAGCCGTAAGTCCCATTGGTTACCATAAATAGAATTGTTTTATTAGTCGAAATTAGCGTTCCCTCCCCATTCAATGTAACTGACCATTTAGTACCAGCCGGAAGTCCGGATTCAATAAAAGATACGTCATAGAGGATTGGAACGAATGACACCGAAATCTCTAGAGCGGTCCCGTTGACTACAAACGATCCTGTCAAGTTTGCGGGGCGATAATTCTTGTTAGAAGTATAGAGTGTGTAGTTGTAGGTACCATTCTGTAGATCCAATCCATATTTGCTCCCATTTATCGGACCCGATCCTGCAGTAGAGACATTGAGATACCAAACGCCAGTCGGTAAACCAGATTCTAGAAATTCGATGGGATATAGATCCCTTGAAATCGTACTGGTCTGGCCAGATTTAAGGGACACATTTCCAAGGTTCGAAAATGCTTTAGTAAGGTAGTTATAAATTACGATAGAGTAAGTCCCAGGACCAAGTGTAAGGTACGCCTGTCCGCCTAAAAAACTAGTCGAGTTTGTATTGTTTATGTAAACCGCACCATGGTATATGTTTGTGACAATGTGAAGTACAGCAAGCTGTTCAGCATAGTAGACCTGCCCGGTGGCTCCCTGACCCTTGGAAATATTGACAGATACGAGGCCGCTGGTGGTATCATATACTCCATTTGCTACGACATTACTGATGGTTTCTGCGGTATCACTTCCGAAATTGTAAGCACTGGGAACTGACTGATAGTTGAAGCCATTGAAGAATTGAAGGGACAGGAGAACTGAAGAATTCATAACCTCGGTCTGACTTGAGTTCCCTGGACCACCCATTATCAACTCAGCGTCATAATATGTGCCAAATGGATTGTAGGAGTACCCGTCCACATTAAAGACTGGAGCAATTCTGGACTTGGTGACAAAATGAAATATCGCGTGGTCATATACTACCCAACCGAATCCATCGTCGTACAGAAAAGTAACCTCTGGCATACCAGAGGAAGTTTGAGTTGCATTCATTTTGAGGTATATAGTAGTAGGATATGCCAAAGTCATATTGTTGCCTTTTAGTGAGTCGACTGCCAGGTAGTAGTAAAATGCAGAACTCGCTGATGAGACTACTGTACCGCTACCCGTCACTGAAGAGTTACTCATCACCGCGTTAGGACCAGAGAGGTTCCAGATATTGTCGAGGAAGAGAATCTGATTGTCTGATGTGTTAAGATAGGCGACATTCTGGACCCAATAGTCGTACCCGATACCCTGGTAGGTGAATATCAGGTTGAGGTTCAACTGGAAAGTCATGTTATTGAGGACAGAAGAGTTGGGACTGAACGTCGAGAGGTAACTGATATTTATAATGCCGAGAAATGACTTTGCAGAGTAATTATAGGGAAGACCGTTGTAGCCCAGCCCATAATCTGCAATTCCCATCGGAGCAGGCTCACCTGCATAGTTTAGGAAAGGATTGACTTGCTGGTCTATCAAGTATTGTGAAGACGTAGCAACCGAAGCTTGAGTCGCTTGGATTCCCTGAGCATTCTGTGCCAGGTTCGAATTGTCATATGGAAGTATAATCGAAGAAACGGTCAATACGACTATGACAAAAAGAACAAGAATGATTCTATCTTTCTTCGTATTTGATATCATTATTCCGAAAGCATAATTAAAAATAATGATATATTTCTTATCTTGATTTCCCACTTGAGTACTGTCAGCGACTCCGTCTCA
>JAKATW010000029.1 GCA_021827945.1 Thermoplasmata archaeon | reverse complement strand
CGCTTTCTTTGTTTCAATGTCTTATAGACGGACGGGAACTACAAGAACTTACTAGGCAATATTTAATGTTTGCTAACTATTAAATCTACTTAGGTGAAATTGTTATGTACTTGTATATATACTATCTTGTTCATAGAAAAATTGATTCCCGATCCTTTTGTTTACCAATCTGCCTGACTTCTGGCGGACGATCAAAAATCCAAAATGAAATTCTCGCAGTACTTACATCCTTTTTCAGTCTCCTGAACAAATCTTCAGTTGCTGTCCTAGTAAGTTCTCCCGCATAGACGCTATACTGTATCCAGTGCAGCTGCGTCTTCACTATGGTACGGATATTCTCCCGTTCTTTAGGATCTGCATCGTATGTGATGACAACGTACATGGTATCACCGGAAATTGAGGCAAGTCCTCTATCACGAGCGCTCTATGAAGCTTACGAGGCACAGCTGTTGCCCAAGATAAAACCTTGTCTTCTCGGTCGTATCCAGTAGGTCTAACCGATTGCTGAAGGGTATCCTCTACAAAGCGAATTACTGTCTTCCTTCCTGCTTCATTCAGGTAAACTCCTTCTTCAACTTCGGTTATAAGGCTACTTTCAGAACCAGTCGATGCTATATTAAGCAGCACGCCTTCTGATAAAGAAGGTTTTAGAATTTCTGCAAGGTCTAACGCTAAGGGATTCCTTGCCCTCTGATCTCCGTGAAGATATCCAATCCTGGGATCAAGACCAGCCCGGTAGATATAACCCCCCATCTTTGCATAAATTATCCCATTCGCGAAGCTCAGCAGTGCATCTGCAGGCCGTCGTGGAGGGTGTCTCTGCCTAGTTACTATGCTCCAAAATGGAGGAAGGGCGGTATCAAGTAAAGCATAGTACTCTTTGCGAATGCGTGCTTCGGAAAGTAGCAGTTGGTCCGTTGTGTCTCCTTCGGCTTTAGTGCTGAGATTTAGCCCCAGTGGTTCAAGAAGTGCGTTCATAGCTGCTTCTGCATGGTCAATTATCGTTCGACCAATTTTCATCCTTCTTTCCGTGTCAATGTGACTCACGACTTGTGAGACAAGAATTGATGCGGTCGGTTCCACTGGAGGTGGGAAGAATGTTCCCCTATATGCTCCATTATAACTGTAGGCATGTATAGGGAAATTATACTTTGCTGCAAGCTCTAAGACCCCACTCGTTAAGCTATATCCAGTCAGGAGGTGAAGCCCGGCTATCTCTTCAACAGGCAACCTTCGCTGTTCGCTTCCGGATACCACTCTGAGTATTTTTTCGTCAGCGTCCAGCTGGGAATTCTGGAAAATATAATAGTCTTTCATCCCCAACACCAATCTTTGTTAGAGCAGCCCTTGCAGATTGGAATACGTTTTGATTTGGGAACCGGTGCGTCTAGGAGCTCTCTGAGCCTATCATGGTCTCTTTCGACAGCGGAGTCGTCTGGCATTATGCGTTCTACGCTCCCCTTAATGAGATGCAGTTCACCCGTAGCTTCCAGCCCGTACAACTTCCTTGCAGCCCACAGGTAATGTCGAAGCTGAGCTCTCTTTGGCTCATTGTGGTATTTACTTCTAGAACCTTCGTGAATTATGGGGTCAGTTTGCGCACCAGTGACCCAGTCGCACTTGCCATATGGAGAGAGGTCTAAGGAACGCTTATTGGAGAAGCGATATTCGTCCAGTTCCTTACCGCTCCTTATGTACTCCTGGCGAGGGTCAACGACCACATGCCCATGCAGATAAAGCCAAGCTAATACGGAGCAGGAATAAAGATAAAACATTGCCTTCCCAGTCAGAATGACTTCTGACACCTCATTAGTTTTTTCACAATCTTCTCTCTCGTTCAACATAATATTTCCTCATGTCTGGTCTCTTCAGGTCTTCAATAGTGCCATCAGGAACCCTTAACCATTCGCGCTGTTTTCTCTCCCCTATAATGACAAAAAAATCTTCTTCCAGTTTTAAACCCAATCCGTTACAGAGACGTTTCCATCCTTCATTTACACTCGCCAAATCCTCAGGAGTTGGTGGTCTTTTATCATAGCGATTGAGTATCTGCGCTTTTCCGTAGAGGAATGGAAGCGGTTTACCCTCCGTCCTGTCAAGAAAGAGCGCCTGTGAGCCAGGAGGTCTAAAGCTGTATCTCAGTTTCTCGTGCGAGTGTAATAAGTTCTTATCGGCGAGAGTTTCCTGACTTTCTTTGGAGAAGTAGTTGCTCACATAATCCCTGCGGTTTATACTTCGATTTCCAGATGCCTCGTAGATCAATACGTTAAGCTGACTCTTTGTCATCCGTTGTCCATGGTGTTTTAAAATTTTATTACTGAGGACGTCAAGTGCTCCTGGCATGTAAATTTTCACTTGTGCTGGATCTGGACTCTCCCTGCGTCCAACTCTCCCGATTCTCTGGATTGTATGATCAGGGGTTGTCCACGATGGATTCCACTCCGTTATCAAGCAGTCGGCATCGGTGTCAAGACCAACTTCGATCGCGGCTGTACCCATTACGAGATGGTAGAAGAGACCCAGTTCTTCATCCTTAACCACATCCTTCCTCGTTCCATCCCACTGTATCACGGGTAATCCGAGTGCCCTCAAGTGTTTGCTGCGTGAGCGATTTTGTATAACGCTGTCGTGAATGAATAAAGTCAGACCGCTGTTTACTAATTCGGGTTCTGGAATGTGTTCTCCGAAATGAAAGTCAACAAATATCTCCCTGGATGCAGTTCTTCTGTCAATAGGGTCCGGAAGCTTCTCAGCATGAATAATGTTTTGTATATCAGGAAAATAATCCTTGCGCTCCGTCGCTGAGAGAAGGAGAATCCTGTCTGGAGCCAGATTTTCATCTGCCAAGAGGAGACGTTCAAGGTTTATGAGAGTGAAAGGATCGTATTGATGATATTCGTCAAGTATGAAAGTCCTCCCCCTCAGCAGGGAGTGAAGCCTTCTTTTTACCGTAGAGTGATAGTACAGGCTAGAACTTCCGTAAATTTCGTGTACGGCATAAGCTATCAGGTCAGGGCTGCAGACGAGGAAGCTGTGGCCCTGGTTCAGCCAGTCCAGAAACTCCTGCAAAATGTCTGCCTTACCTCCATGAATAGCATCATCCTGAAGAATATCCGCAACATCTGCTCCAGTCAGTTTCGCGATACGAAGTTCACCTCCTTCAGGTATCTCCAGTCGCCTGTAGGGTATTGTTGTATTATTTGTTGAACTCTGTCTCCATTCACCTTTTCCTTTATCCTTATAACGGAGGTTATCTACGAGACCTTCGATCAAACTTCTCTCAAACTGCTGGCTGGTAAGAATGTTGGTAGGGTAGGCAAACGTTGCTCTGATCATATCGGACTTCCCAAGATGGAACGGCGAAACTGCGAAGAATGCTGCTGCTCTACTCTTCCCGGTGGCAGTGGGTGCGTGGATCCTTCCCACCTTGCTCTCGGTTGTCAGGGCGGCATATTGATGCGAATAGACCGATCCGAGATTCCATATCTCTTCGAAGGACTTCGGGGGAGGGTAAAGATCAAGCACTTCCGGTTCGACTGTTATCCTTACGGTCTCTGCCATAACTTACTCACCTACCATGAGGGGGGCAACACGTATTCCCGATGGCCTTTTCTGGCAACAAGAGCCTTGAACGGCTCGGTGACCGATCCTTCAAACAATGGGGTTGGGGGAACGGAATACTGAAATGCATTTACCATGACAATCCTACCCTTAAAATCCAGGGGATTGATAGGGTGGCGAACATTACCATGGAAATTTTCCTGAATCAGAAAGGAATCTGCAGATTCCAGTACAACCCTCTGGAGGGTCTGCTTTCCTCCATATGTAATAACCATCTCTTCTGGAAGCTCTTTCGTCGACGCTACTGCAAACCTGAATTTTGAACCTGGCGCAATAAACTCCTTATACTGTAGGATTGTGTTATTGTTCTGATATGTGGCAACGGTGCCAGCAGTCAATTTCTCGGGGGCTCTCAGCAGATAGCGAGCCTCCGGAAATGGATGAAATGTCTGAAATTGAAACTCCGCCCCCATAGGAATTGCAGGAGTTGCATAAATGGGTTTGCCAGCCAGGTTTTGAATATGATCTTTCTCCGGATCGCCATGCACACCATTAAGAGCAAACATCATCGCCCAGTTGTGAAGGATTCTCCCTGTCCTGACGACGTTTCCATACTCGTTCGTCCTGAACGATAGGAGATTCTCAACTTGGAGAATCGCTTCATAGACAAACATAAAATCACTTTTTCTGGGAATTTCCAAGGTATTTATTTACCTCTGCATACCATGACTGGATTTCTGGATTTCTGTTAGCATCACGCATGATTTTCTCAGGTCTCTCAAGTTCGGGCAGTGAAACAATTTCTGCTCCGCGCTTCTTAGCAAGCTCCTCACTCACTTGTTTAATCTCCTGCGGGGACTTTATCATTCCAACCAATTCATAGCTGGTTATCAGTGGCCGAGGACTCTTAATTATAAGCGTTATTTCGTTTCTCATTCTGCCATAATGCCTGCTTCTTGCCCCATAACTAGCGGTGGATACAATGCTATCAAGAATCAGGTTCAGAACCTCAGGAATATCGCTCTTTATGGTAACTACGCTCAGGAAAGTGCCGCCATAGATGAACGTTTCAGTCGTAAGGGCCTGGCCAGTGCGATAGGTTTTTGTGTCAACCGAGTTGAGGGTTAAGTTCTCAATTTCAGAATCACCCAAGCTGAAGGCATCGTCGTAAAGCACTATACCAGCCCTACCAAAGTTACCCTTTTTACCACTTCGAAGTCCACCATGAGTGAAACAGACAGGACACTGCATACATGGCCCCTCAATCGTCCCCTCTCCTTTCCCTGTAGGAGAGATGTGACATTCCGTATCGTTGAAATCTCCCTTTAATCCGTTTCTTGTTTCCAGAAGAGTCCTTCTCTCCTTGGCAGCCAGCTTCCTTCCCAGTATTACGGGGCGCTCTTCACTGTTCCCTTGGGTGGGAGTCAGCGCCATGTTCGGCTCGTTCCTGTCTTCAGTTACAAATATTCCACGACCCTGCAGTTTCCTTGTAACAATTATTTGGTACATCAGTTCACCTCCTTTCGTGCATTGTAGGCAACAGCCATGATTGCCGCGTTGATAAAATCGCTTCTAGCGCCGTGATCATTCCTCAGCACCCACAACTTTTCGGCAACCGATCTCAATGATTCTTCAACGCTCTTTAACCGTTCGTCTGAGATTTCCCATTTCTTATCCTCACTGTTTTTTATTATAGCCGATCGCAACTGTTTCATTCCAACATACGTAGCTATATCGACGATTTCTTTTTCATTCTCTCCATATTTTTCTCTATGCCTAGCTGCGGCAAGTGTCACTCTCTCCATTCTTCTGAAAATCTTTTCTGCCGAGCTAAACCGTTTGTCTTTATCTGCCACCCAAAGGGGCAGTTCACTCACTTTTTCTAACATTTCGTTATCACTTCCATCGCTCTTCATTTTTATGATTTCCTGCACAACCTGCAGGTACGGGTATTGATTTATCTTCCTTCTCGTCTCCTCCTTTCTATGTCTGGATGCCAGCAGTGTACCCCATCCCCATTGTTCCTTCGTCAACTTCCTCCAAGCATAATTTACCGGAAAAACGTCTTGGGGATGAGTATTGGCAAGCATCTTTATCGCCTCGCCGTAAATTTCCCAATCGGAGAAACCGACGCGAATTCCACAACCTGTGAGCATAACCTGTTGAGGATACTGCGGTCCGGAACCGACAGTACCACTCAGCCCGTTCTTGAAAAGGAGATCTGCAAAGGACTTGTACTCTTCAGATGCCTCCGTTTGATACTTCAATGTGAAGCCAAGGGCTTCCGCGAGAGCCTCGTTAGGGGTATTTCCTTTCAGTGAGAATACTACCTGATGTGAGGAAACGAAGTTCGGCCACCAGTCTGGCGTTTGCAACCCCTGCCAGAAAACGTCGTTCCACTCAACTCTTGCCTGATTGTAGGCAGGAGTAAAGTCAAGGTGAAATCTTCCATGTTCTGTGCGGGGTAAAAGATACTTCTGTGCAATATAACATAATTCGCATACCCGAATTTTCTTCTTCTCAACATTAGAGGATGTCCAGGTGTTCGTTGGCAGATAATCGCTGTTAGGAGCATCACGCGTCGGAGATCTGCGTTTACAAGAGAAGCAATATTTGGCGCTGTTTCTCCTGTGAGTTTCATTGTTCCATAATTTGTTTTTGTAATATTTATAAGCTTTATCAGCCAGAGCAGAGGTATCAAGGATTTCATCGCTCCAGTGTAAAACATCAATGTCCGCAGTTTCCGTCGAAAACGGCTTTGCAGTATTTTTTGCTATGATGTCGACCACCTGCTCTACATAATCTTCAGGGCTTGCGGCTCCAATAGCATCTGCAACTTTCTTTGCAGAATCCTTTTCTGGAGTCGGACTTTTGGATTTCTTAAGAGATCCTATTAAGATATCTGTGCCCATTAATTTTTCTTCTTTTTGATCTACTAATTGGGTTGCGTGTAATAGTAGCCTGAATGGTCCAAACCAGACAATCCTTTCGTCTGGAGACTTTCCCTTACTTTTCATCCTCTCCAACGATTTTTTTCTATCTTGTAATTCTGTAAATATCTCCTTAATAATCCCTTCCCTATTATCGTGGACTTTTGCAAGGAACCGGTTTATATCCTTATCACGAATCGGGCCTGTTGAGGTCCACCTATATATATTTGAAAGGACTGCGGAGTCGCCGCCAGAATTGAATATGCTTTCTTTTACACCCTTAATGACATTCTCTTCGAATTCTGCCGGATCAATACCTTCAGGGAGCAGGTACATCGACTGAAGTTTGTTAGTAAGTAGTACTATG
>JAKATW010000050.1 GCA_021827945.1 Thermoplasmata archaeon | reverse complement strand
TTTTGGAGATAGAAATCAGAGCAAGAGCCTGATGTTCCTCATAAGACAGATTTATCCATCTGCTGACAATAATTGATAGACCGAGTATTCCAGCAATGATAACTGACTGGAACCCTATAAGATATGCAACCAGATCCGGCCTTGCAATGATGACAGGAGCCTCCTTGAAGACTAGAACAAAAATTAATGAGAACATTGAAAACATCGTGACAAGGGAAAGATATTTTCTCGATGTTTTGTTTACAAATTCTCTGCCTTTGATTTTTTCTAGAGGGTATCTTGTGAGTTGTCCGGCGATCAACGGCAGAATCAGAATGTAAAGTACTGACATCATTACTGGAGCCAGAGGGAAAGAAAAGTGCATTTGGCTACTGTAAAGGTTCATTATCAATGGAATTGCAGGCACGGCTACCACGACACTTAAGACAGCAAGCACTGTTGCAAGTTCTAAACTTCCACCGGCAATAAGAACATATCCCATCGATGCGCTCGAAGCGGGAACGACATTGGAAACAACGAAACCGGACGCGACTGAGGCATTTCCGAAAGAAGGAGCAACTAGTATTGCTATTAGGGGTGAAAGCACGAATACATAAATTAGTGAAATTATGATCGGTTTAAATGACCTCATATGTTTCAATAGACCCTCGGTTTTCAATTGAATCATGGAAGGATATATGGTAAGTATCGCAAAGAAGATGACAAGATTTGATAGGAGTCCTTTGTCTGAAGCGGTAAATGTTCTCGAGTAATATCCGATGACTATCCCCAATAGAACAGAAACAAAGGTGTACAGTATGAGATATTTCCTGACGTGATCAGTGACCCTGTATACATCAAATTTGATCGCTCTGTTTCCAATTGAACCTTTCTCTGATAGAATGGACGCTCACATCATCTCGATGTAATGAGATTCTCGTCTGTGATGGAAGATGATTTTACAGGCTGTCTCATTATTCCTTTCAGGAAGTCGCGGTATTCTTCCCTGACTGAGTGAAAAGTGTATCTCCATCCATTTCTCTTCTCCGAGATACCAGCTGTATAGAGTCTCTGGAGGTTAGAGGATACAGTTGGTTGCCCAAGCCCTAGGGCAGATTGTAATTCGCATGCACAGACACTTTCGTGTTCTAGAATCACTGAGAGGATTGCCAATCTGGTTCTGTTGGATAAAGCTCCTAGCAATTCTTCCATTTTCCCGTATTTGTCAGTATCAACCGAGGCTATATTCTTTAGATCGCACATCCCATTTCTTCTAATCATAGTTCAAACACCAGGAACTTTTAGGTCATTTGGATCCCAAGTTGATAAAAGTATCACATCTTCATATTTAGATATCATGATTATATGCCGATATATTATTGCGGTTTCTAATCTCCATCCTACTGGATATCTGGGATGAAAATAGATAGGAAGTTTTTCTGTTAATTTTAAAATGCCTAAATTGTTCCCTCATAGTTTGATCGACTGTGTCACTTTCGTCAATGAATAACACCCTGTTCCAATTCACTTTGAAACCCTGACATTAAAAGTCCTTTGAAGTATTGAATCTGTCTCTATTAATCTCCTTCAGAAGCACAATGGTGTTTGTATTTCATGCCAATTGCGTATCGCTTCAGCAGCAGAGAGAATCTAGAATAAGAACTGTGTTTACTGTCGGTCTTTTGCTTGATTGTCTTTTAGGGATAGGTCAATCGTAGGCCTTTCGTGTTTGCTCATCACACATGACTGTCTCCAATCTCTTTGACCAGTCCGGTCCATCCCATGTTCCGAGTGCTTTATGCGTCAGATAATACTTCTCAGGAATGGGATGAGTCCCAATCACCACCTTAAGTCCATACTTTTCTTCGATGAAAGATTTGAAATGATCGGTCCACTGACAAGGAGGGTATCCAACAAGAAGACCTGTTGCGAGGTGGATGACTTCTGCTCCTCTCTTTTTCATTTCTTCGGGAGCGTACTCCACGTTTCCCCCTGGGCATCCCCCACATGTAGTATAACCTACAACTTCCGTATCATCATTCTTGTAAATATCAAATGCTCCTTTCCTCTCAGCCAGTGCCCTGAAACACTTTCCACCAGCGCAGTTCCTGTACCTGTCGCAGATTATGATTCCAATCTTGACCATGAGATTCCAATATTGCTCTGTCGTATTATATGATTGCACTTCTTTCAGTTAAAATGAGTAAAATATAGAAAGTATCATCCCAATAAAGGCAGGTATTATAGTGAACAGGGTCCGTATCTATTTCATCCGCTCTAAATGTGAAGAGTTTAGAGAGAATGGGGTCTCATGAAGAACCTGACACCCTGATATTCAACTTCCTTCAGTTGCTTTCTTGCAATCATTTCTTCTATAGTTTCCCACCCGCAATTGGCCTTTGATAGCATCTCATTGATCGCTTCCTCTCTCATTGGGTGTACGGAAACGACACGGAGGATATCATCAGTGACATTTCCAGTATAGGCAAAAAGATTCCCTTCGTAACCTGTGAGTAATTCTACTCTTTGAAGTTTCTTACTGAAAATCTGGTATGCTTGGTTCACTATCTCCTCTGTCGGCGGCTTAAGCCATCCTACCGCAGGCGGCCTCGTTGGTATCGATATGTACGCAGTGTCAGGTTCTAGGCTCTTAAGGAAATCTGAGGTTTCTTCCAAGGTTTTGTCCCCATCGTTCATCCCTGAGACAAGCATGGTTTCTGTAGCCAAATAACCATTGAATTCTGCAACGAAATCCTTAATTCCGTTAATGATCCCTTCCAGTTTAAGGTGGGGTGACGGTCTATTTATCCTTCTCCAGATGTTGGAATCTACGGTGTCAACCTTGATGGAAATCCAGTCAGCCTGCACAAGATCTTTTCTTACCTCAGTATCCCATAACAGTGAAGAGTTAGTTATGACAGCGATCTTCGGTCCCTTATCCTTCAGAAGACGAATTTCATCTCCTAATAGATGATCCAGCGTTGGTTCTCCATCCGGAACAAAGGTCAGGTAATCTATCCTGGATCCAGAAGAAATTGCCTTTTCGATTCTTCTTTCCACTTCCATAACTATTGAACTTGTATCATAGAACCTAGACCTTTCTGTTGTAATAGTATCCGTATTCCCTATCTGGCAGTAGACACAGGAATAGCTGCAAAATTTCGGGGGTATATTGTTGATGCCAAGACTCATTCCAAGTCTTCTAGAAGGAACTGGTCCAAAGGCTATAGAAACCATGTACTGCACTATCTCTCCATATTTGCAAAAGATAGATTAAATTTGGCACCGATCGACCCCTGGATACTCGATCATGCACCTTGACATTTTCTGTCTCGAGAAAAATAAATGAAGGCATAGACGCCAAGTTTTATGTGATATAGCAGAGTTCTCAACCCCGGAGAAGCAAGTTTCAGTGATTTCAGTTCAGTACCGTAATGGGAATTCCAGAGTTGGAAATAGTCCTGATAGCCGTTCTCTTCGAAATGGAGCCCCTGCCTTTCCAGCGATTCCAGCGTTCAATTACCATTGCATCAACATTCTTTCTCCTAGAAAGTTCCATCAGTTCCTTGGCGGGATCATCCTCGATGATTTCAATCTTGAATTTGGTATTAATTGAGATGTCGGCAGACGAGAAGACTTCCCTGATCTTTACCATAATCTCTCTCCTTGCTGATTCCCTCTTCTCTTGGTTGGGTATCCAGAAGTGAGAATAGTTAACGGGCATCAAGTAAACAAGATAGAATTCTTCCGCTCTCGGAAAGAGGTAGACTGCCATTCTCACTGCGTGTTCCAAGACCTCTGACGAGTCAACCGCAACCATTACAGCTTTCATTTACTATCACAGTTCACAGAGAGGACAACTCATTCCTTGGTTGTCGTGTAGGAACCTCCGTATATCCTTATTGCCTTTCCCTCAACTATAGCATCTGCAATCTTCCTTCTTGCTCCCGTGACAATCCTGTGAAACGTAGCTTGAGAAATTCCCATCATAACTGCTGCATCTCTCTGATCCATCTGCATCAAATCCTTGAGTCTTATCGCCTCGTACTCTTCCACAGTCAATATTATCTCACCTACTTGAGCAGCTCTTGAAGTGGCAGGAAGGAAATGGTCAGTGTAAGGGAGTCTACTTACTCTTCGGAATCTTCTAGGTCTGGGCGTTTCTAGTCACTGTAATTCTCTAATTCTCTTCTCAATCGCTTGTTTTTGTGTTTCCAGATCCTTCAGTTCTTCTTCCAAGATCTTTTTTTGTTCCTCGTTTGTCAGAGTTGCTATATTGCTTGGAGGAGCAACATATGGAGCTCCTACGTAGGGGTCATAATTAGCTCTTCCCCAGTAATACCTGTTCCCTCTTCCAAATCCCATTCTTGGCACTGCATTGTTTAGAAAGCCTGGCATCGAATAACCTCCGCAAAATCCAGCATGTCTTCCACTTCTTGGTCCGTAACCAAGGGGTCCAGTTCCATCACCATACGGCATTTTTTCACCTCACATTATGAATATATATTCATAATAAATACTTAAACGTTTTCTACTTACTTTCACGATAAAAGGGTATCAACAAATGATGAAATTTCATGAATTGTTTTAGATGCAGGAGAATGTGGGTCGTATTCAACTAAAGGCTTTCTCTTTGCCATTGATTCTGCTACTGTCTTGTCATAGGGAATTTTTCCAACGATCTCCAGACCATTTTCTGATACAAAGTCGTGCAGTTCGCTGAAATCTGGGTTAAGATTGTATCTGTTTACTACAACGAATGACTTTATTCTAAAATGTTGAGCAAGGTAATATACCCGCTTCAAGTCGCTAAGGCTAGACTTTGTTGGCTCTACGACAAGAAGCGCATGAGTTGCTCCGCTCAAGGATGCAATTACCTGACAGCCTATCCCTGCGGCAGAATCAACTATTATGTTCTTTATCAAACCATCTATGACCCATTTCCTTGCGATGTTCTTTTCGCTTGTGACAAGTTTGCCACTGTTAGGTTGTCCTACGTCAAGTTCCGAGCTCACGAATGGACCGTACTTAGTTTTTCCGATCCTGATCCATCCAGAGAGAATATTTTTCTGGATTGAGATTGCGTCGTTTGGGCAGACCACTTTGCACGCACCGCAGCCTTCGCAAACATAACCCTTTATGGACGGAATTCCATCCTTTTCTCTGATTGCCTCGTATGTGCATGTCTCCTTACACAGCAAGCAGTTAATGCATTTTGAATAATCTATTTCCGCGATGCTCTTTTCTCTGTACTCAACTTCACTTTCCCAAGTATTTACGTCAAATATGATGTGGAGATTAGGTGCTTCTGCATCCCCATCCACTATCCCTATTTTCCTATCCTGCAACAACACCGAGATTGAAGATGTGAGAGTGCTCTTTCCCACTCCTCCCTTTCCGCTAGCTATCACTATTTCTGCCATATCAAATCACTCAATTTTTCTGAAATTCTATTGAATTCTCGTGAAGCTGAACTCTCCGGATACATCTCTACCACCGGTCTTCCCTTAATATAGCTATCCACGATTTCGTCGCTTAATGGGATTTTCCCTATAGTCTCTATACCATCTATTTGAGGCGGGTCATCTACTAGGTCAGATCTGTTCATGACAAGGTAACCTTTGACCTCCAGTCTCTCAAGCAGATTCAATATCATCTTCAAGTCATGGGTCCCAAGAGGGGTTGGCTCAGTCACAACTATTGCGAACATCGATCCCTCTATAGCGGCTGCAACATGATTCCCTGTTCCAGCAGAAGTATCGAGGATCTCAAGTTCTGAGTCTGCCGTTTCGGACCTCTTCCTTGTCGATAAGACAAGGGGATATGATCTCTCCTCTCCCTCCTTAAGAACTCCCGTGACCAGGGTGAGGTTTTCATTCACAGCGCTTACGAACGTGCTCCCAATAATCTTTGCATCATCCTTGATGGCATCAGCCGGGCATACCAGTTTGCACGTCTTGCATCCAGAACAAAGGGATGGCATAAGGAAAGGATATCCTTCTTTGAATACCACTATCGCACTTTCTGAGCAGCTGTCCCTACACAGACGACACTTCGTGCATCTTGAGTAGTCGAATTTTGGCCTGAAAATAAGGCTATCTTCCTGACATGAGAGCTCAGTAGATGTCAGAATGTGATCATTCGGACACTCGACGTCTGCGTCTACCAGCACGACCTTCTTGTTCCTTGCCAGTATCGTTGCGATATTAATGGCAACTGTACTCTTCCCGGTTCCTCCTTTCCCGCCGGTGACAGAAATTTTCATTCAACTATTCACTGAAACTGATGCCCACTGCCTCTACCTTGGCCATGCCCTCCCATCCCTCCCCCTTGACCAGATCCGGAAGAAAGCTGGAGCACTCCCTGCAGGTATTCTTCTATAGCCTTCTGAACGGTAATTCCAGCGCACTCCCTCACATCGACCCTCGCCATCGAAAGTACCTGAAATGCGTTCGGACCCACGGCTCCTGCAATTACAACATTGCATCCCATGTCAACAACGCCTTGTGCCGCCTGTATACCTGCTCCGCTTCCTGCGGAAAACCCTGGATTTTGAACCGCTTTCGTGCTCTTTATATTTTTTCCATCTATCTCTACGATCGTATAAGAAGGGCATCTTCCGAAATTAGAGCTTACAGAATCCTGAAGTCCACCCTGACTAGAAGTCGCCACACATATTTTCACGATAGATCACGAATATGAGTAGTCATGAAAATTATAAAAGTGTTGAGTTAATTTTATTGTCAGTATAATTCTTTAGGATTCGGTTAAATCTCTCGAGCTTGGATTAACCTGATGAATTCTCTCCTGTTCCAAGGTAAAGTTAGTTCCTGTTTAGTTGAATCAATCGGAATAGTTTAGCTATGCGAAGGTTGACCGTCCAGATTAAGCATCTTACGTGCCTCTTCGCTGATCATGTCAGGTCTCCAGGGAGGATCCCATACAAGTTCAATATCACACTTTGAGACGCCTTTCATTCCTTCGACCTTCTTCTGCACATCAAACAGAATCCAGTCCGTAAGCGGGCACGTTGGCGCGGTCATGGTCATCATGATCTTAACCACATCGTTTTCGACTTTCAGGTCATAAATAAGTCCTAGGTTCACTACGTCTATCCCGATTTCTGGGTCATTGACGGTTTTCAATATTTTAATTATTTCTTCCTTAACGACCATTCCTCACAGATATCAAAAGAGGGCACATATCTTTTCCGAAAGAAGTCCTGCCGATTGTCCCGGTTTACGGGATCGGAATTTTTTTCAAAGGGGACAGTCTCCTCTTCCAATGTCTGGGTGAGGACTGATGACCCCAAAACCATGATCCAGCAGATGGGTTTTATCAAGGGCTATTGTCAAAGCAGAAGTTCTCTGACTTTCTTATACTTCTTCTAAGTATGATTAAGAGAGGAGAAGGAGATATGGCAACTATTTCAGCTGATTTTACGCTCTCTTCAAGGTATTTAGATAATTTATTGATGGAATTAGCATCTTGTACTTCAATCTGTTATTGTCCCACATTTCAGATATCAGAGAATTAGAAAATCAAGAGGAAGAAAAAGCACAGAAGTGCAGTCCTCTGATTTGATCAGGAACACATTCCTTTCAGTTTTCCTGAATCTCATGTTGCTGTCAATAAGAGGCTTCCTGACGAATTCTTCTTCCTCTTCTTTCCAAACAACCGTGTTTATGTTTCACTTTGGCCCCAAATCTAAACACTCAATGGAGTACAATTCGTGAAAGATTGAGTCATTTACAAAGCACCGTTCTCGTTCGTCTTCATACATACGAGTTGGCTCAATCAGACTGGGCAAGAGGGTAGCTCCTAAGGAGCTTAACAACTCAGAGACATAATAAAAGTACGGGCCATACCAATATATCGTAATTTCAGCGGAAGTTCTTAAATTTTTAATCATTCTAATTTCTGAAAGCACTTCAATAACCATGAATATCGGGTGATTGTCGATGGGATGAGAACGGAATTTAAATGAGTAGTAAATTAGGCCCGGTGTAGCAATGCTACGTTTATCATCCCATTTTATTGTTCAGGAAGGCTCCTAGAAATATTGCTCAACAATATATAATTAAAGTAGGTAGAGTTCATAGCATCCAGTGCTTTAAGAACAATAAAATCAAATGGATGTTAAACCCTCTTTGACTGTAACTGACTTTACCAGCTCGACTTCCTCCGAATTCAATTTAAGATTTCCTAGGCCAGGATATCCGTCATCATGCCTGTAGCATCCCTCGAAAGGCAGGATTCCATTTGAAGTCAGAGTGTTCTTTGAATCCCTATCAGAATCGAGATCTACGATGAAGACATTCTTTGCTGAAAGTGAGAAATGGATTCCAGCGGCTATTCCGAAGGCACCCTCTAGCATACACCCGACCATATTAGGTATGCCTGCAGTCTCACAGATAGTTGCAATCTTCAAAGCATTATGGATGCCTCCGCATTTCATCAACTTGATGTTAACCATATCCACTGCTCCAAGCTCTATCGCTCTGAGTGCGTCAGATGGAGAATGGATGGACTCGTCTGCCATAATTGGAATGTTTGTATTCTTCCTGACAAAGGCAAGACCTTCGATGTCGTTAGCGGGTGTCGGTTGCTCGACAAATTCGATATCGAATTTACTAAACTTCTCTATTGCAGAGACTGCCCGCTTGGGACTCCATCCCTGATTGGCATCAATGAACAACTTTGCCTTGTTTCCAACACTTTCCCTGACTGCCTTCACTCTCTCAACGTCGGTCTCAATATCATCTCCAACTTTCAGTTTGATTGTCTTTATTCCTGACTTTACCAGTTCTAATGAGCGGTTTGCAGCTTCGTCTGTGTTCATAATGCCGATTGTGACATCAGATTCCACCTTTTCTCTGTATTTCCCAAGGATTGATGATATAGGAAGCTTCCGCTCCTTTCCCATGAGGTCATAGATGGCAATGTCAAAAGCGGCCTTAGCAGTGGAGTTACCTACTATTGAACTGTCTATCTGATCGAAAATATGTGATGTATAATCTAGATCAGAACCAACCAGTATTGAGCCGATCTTGGACGAAATGTCAAGGACGGATCCCTGGGATTCTCCCACAATTTTCAATGTTGGAGAGGCCTCCCCAATACCAAAATTACCGTCATCGTCATAGATCTTCACGATCACTTCATCACTACGCAGATGAGATCCGAATGAAACTTTGAAAGGGTTCTTTGGATAAATGGCCCCCTTAAGTAAATCAATGCTAGTTATTTTCATTGTTTCAGTTTGATATTTGAATATATTATAAATGTTTTGTGAAATTCTGTAAATGTAATTTCATAAATTTCAATTTAAGGCCTGGCCTGTAGAGGGGAAAGGTGTCATCAATGAAATGATAAATAAAAAAAAGAAGACAGTTAAATGAATTCGAGGTAGTTATACTCGGTATAGGCAAATGTGTTCTCGTTGTAGTTTATGAACGAAGCAGGGCTGATGTGAGAGCTAACAAGATAAATCTGATTAGGTTGGCCGAGAGGTACGTAAAAAGTCATGTTTACAAGCATTTCATTCACTGCTTCGAAGTGTTGCAGCGAAACCGTTGGGTTTCCGGTAGAGAATCCTACGAGATAATCTTCCACCATTGCCGTTAGGTTGTCGTACTGTTCTACCATGCCAGGAAGACTGCTTACCGGATTGGATGAACTGTTGAACCACGATGGATTGAACCCGTTAGGAGCAGGGATCAGACTATTGCCTGAGGGTACAGCTACTATGGGAAGATATTGTGTGGGACTTGGATAAAGCCCTCCGAACTCTAACCACCAAAGTGGTGCCGGATTCTGATCTGGTACCAAGAAGCTATACACTTCTGGGAGTGAAGCTGCGGTCACGGTGAAAGAAGCACCAGGTACAATGCTTGCGAGATTGTCAGCCCACGTGGTTGCTCCAGCCGAATTCACTGGGTCTCCAGCAAGCACAAAGATGGGGATATTCAAAGGTGCTCCTTGATATAGGATAGTTCCTCCAGATCCCGTAGTCAATCCTAGTAGTGAGAAATAACTGGAATGCGTGAAGGTTGACCAGTTCTGAGCAGCATAAGCCATATTGAAAGATGGGAGCGAGACACCAGCGGCCTTAAGAGTGTCATTGGATTGATAACCTACCACGCCGCTTGGAATGGCTCCAGCGTAACCAGAAACGAAGGTTGTGTTGTAAACCTCATTTCCTACCTGTTGTGCCAGATAGAACGAGTAATTATAAGCATCCGCAAATGCCCTTCTAACCTGCACACTGTCAAAGAAAGCCTGAGGAACGTTTGCCTGAGGGTCAAGATGTGATAGTATTGTTGTGTTAATCTGAGTGTTGAAACAATAGAACTCCATGGCCGAGCTTGGATAAGAATATGCTTTCACGGCACCAGATTTCAGGAGCGGCTCAATGGCGAACCAATCGCCAGTTGGGAATAGGTAGGCAGCAGTTGCGTAACCTGATTTTAACTGAAGATACTGGGTCGACTCTTGTCCAATGTACTCAAGTATTATCATGTTGATCTTGGGTTTCGGATTCCAGCCGTTCCCTGGAGGATTGTAATTTGGATTTGCAACCAGTACTGTCTCTGAAGCAGGGACTGTATAATCTACAATGTATGGTCCAGATGCCATTACGTGATCTCGCAAGTAAGAGATATAATGCCCTGCGGATCCGGTAGCCTGATATGCCTGGAAATCGGATGCATTCCAACCAATTCCGCCTCCGTGAGCCTGCACCCAGGATGCTTCAACGACTGGAGTTCCAACGCTTTTACCAACTGTCTGGTACACGAGAGATGGTGTCATTGGATTCTGGAAGTGGAAGGTGATATTGTTCGTAGCATTGTCCCACGTTATGTTTTGGGTTATGTTCCAGAATGTGTTCGATGCAAAATAGTTGCCAGGTAACAAGTACTGCGCAATCTGGCTTCCTGGAGTGGCTGGAGACCCCGCTACATACAGGAGGTCCCTGATGATCGAGAACGCTACGTCCCAAGCAGTGACCTTGCTGCCGTCTGCAAATGTTGCATTTGATCTGATGTGGAAGGTGTAATTCTCGTAGGGCTTTATCGTGACGTTATAGGCCCCCGAGTATCCCGCTTTAGTAGAATTGACATGAACAGTATAGTTGCTCCAGTTGGTGTTGATTCCGCCATTGGAGGTCGTTGGAAGATAAGACGCGAGGTACGCGTGGTAACCTGATGAATCAGAGCCATTGTAATCTACGAGGGTAGCCATTGTATTAATTATTATTTCTCCGCTTACTGAATCTGCTGCAACTTGAGGATCGAGTGTAACATATCCTCCGACTTCCAGCTCTGCGTTTATGAACGTACCGTTCGTGGAAGGTGCTGAAGAGTACAGAGAAGCTGTTTCGAAAACAGGTACGTCAGTGAAGTAACTAGCCTTGAATATGCCCTGCGAGGTATCCACACTTCCGGATGAAGCATTTACTGCCGCCGTATACGTGGTCACTTGCAGCTGGTAGTAACCAGTCGAAAGAGTGAGATTATAGATCGCACTGCTGATCGGTAACTCATACATTCCTGCTGAGGCGTTATAGTAATAGGGAAGAGATATTGAATCTACAACTGAACCGTTGTGTGATATTGACAGGGTCTGTGAAACCACCTGAAAGCTCGGATTTGCGGGTGGTGTGAAATAAGCAAGAAGAAGAGAGAGCGAAGTTCCTGGTCTGTAGATCCAGCTACTGTTGACTACTGGAGATGAACTGGAAGACTGCAGTGCTATGTCGCCGTATGTGCTTGTCTCTGGAAGGGCTGCATACGTTGCACTCATTGCTACAGGCACCAGTTGTTTGTTGCTTGAAAATATCCCATTCTTGCTGTTCATGACGAAAAACACGTAGTAATTTCCAGGGGAAGTATATTTGTGAGAGACGTTGACGTAGTCAGAACCGGAGTATGGGACTACTTGAGGAGATCCATCTCCCCAGTAAACGACTATATTGTTGAATTGACCGTTTGTCTTGATAGAAAGGTTGTAAGGTAAATCGTAATTGGCTAAACTTGATGCGGTCACTACACTTGCCGTCGTTCCGACAGGAATAACTGGTGATGGATGATAGAACGCCATTATACCGAAGGCGGCAACAATCACCAATAAAACGACAATTGTTGCATACCACTTTACATCAGAACCTCTCTTGGTTGATGGAGGGGGTATTTCTGAATTTTCTTGAGGTATCATGTAACTTCCAGAATATATGTTAACGTATACTTTAATTTTTTCGCAATGTTTTCTAGTCCTAAATTATATTTATTACAAATTTAGTAAAATATTTAATATCTAGGGCACTTCTCACATATGTCACCGGTCAAGAGTTTGGATGCCCGTTCACGAGAACAACTGGAAACATACGTAGCGGAAACAATGCGTCAAAACCACCTGTACGGTCTATCGATTAGTTTGGTTAGTGATGGCAATATTGTCTACTCGCATGGATTTGGAACCAGAAGCGTAGATCCTCCTCTTCCTGCTACACCTGATACCCTCTACGGAATAGGCTCTTCAACGAAATTCTTTACCGCGATAGCTATACTAAAGCTAGTAGAGAAGGGGAAGCTAGGTCTTAATGATCCTGTAGAAAAGTACATAAAGAGTTTCAAATCAGACCCCGAAAATCATCCAGTCATTATCCATCAACTTTTGTCGCATACGAGTGGTTACCCAGACTTGGGGATGGCCAATGGGGTCATCGGGCACCTTCTCGGACAACAATCCATATGGAGTCCGCTAGGAAAGGTTGAGGATTTGGTCTCGCACATAAACAGAGCGCATTCAGAACGAGTAGCTACCGATGGAACAATATTCATGTACTGGAATGAAGGATATATCCTGCTGGGGCAAATAATTGAAGAAGCAAGTGGAATGAAATACACCGATTTCGTAAAAAAGAATATCCTGGAGCCACTAGGGATGAAGAGATCCACCTTTGAAAGGTCTAAACTAGAGGCAGATAAGGACAGTATGGTTGGATATTTCATGGAAAAAGATGGAAGCAGGGGGCTAAGAAAATTCCCCACTCATCCCCTCATTGATGCTGCAGGGGGGCTTCTGTCGAGCTCTAATGAACTGAGCAATTTCGTGGAAATGTTAATAAATGGAGGTACTTTCAATGGGTCCAGGATAATTAAGAAAGATATCTTGGAGAAAGCATTTGCTCCTTATGTAAGGAGCAGTTTTCCACCCTCGCTAGGAGAAGGTTCTTACTACGGATATGGAATAACTGTAGACAAGAATTTTCTGGGCCATCTGAAACTGGGCCACGGTGGAAATGTAGCAGTTGCATCCGCCTACTTCGGGTTTGTGCCTGACTTAAAGATAGGCGTTTCACTTGCCTCAAATTCAGATTTCCTCACATCTCCGATAGGAGATTATGCCCTTGCATTGCTGATGGGAAAAGATCCAGAGAAGGTCCTGCCGTGGGTGATATTCCAAAGGAAAGTTGAAGTAATTTCAGGAAAGTACGAGACGTTCAAGGGAGGAGTAAAGATGGTGATAGCACTGAAGGGATTTGTACTGACGGCAGATATCGGCGAAGGAACAGAAAGTATGTCCCTGCCTATCCTCATCGAAGGAAACAAGTATTTCGTAGTTCAGGGTCCAGACAAGGTAGAGCTTGACGTCAAGGTTACTTCACCAGAAAAAGTGGACGTGAGATTTGACAGAATGGTATTCCACAAGGTAGGCAAGCTATAATCAACGTACTCGTTTCCTGCTTTTATTTCTGTTCGGCAGAGACACCTGCAGCTCAATTGCTCTTAACCGAGTGAAAAATGAATGCAGAGGGCATTTCGAGATAGCGGAGACAAGGACTTAATGGTAAAATTTAATTAAAGCAAGATGAGTAGGTAACAAGATGAGGTATCTCAGGTTACAGGAGACTCTGGATATATTATACGGATGTGCAGTTCTTGCGTCAGGAGGAGGAGGCTATCTTGAGAGAGGGGTCAAAGTCGTTGGAAAACATTTCTCTGGAGGAGAAACTCTCTCACTGGCTTCTGTGAGTGAGGTTCCATCTGATCAGATAGTTGCTTCTCCCTACTATGCAGGTGCGCTTGTACCAGAGTCAGAAAGGACGAAGATAGATCTTCCCAAAAGGTACAAGAATGAGGTACTCAAGGCCTTTGAGATCTTGCAAGATCATATAGGCAGAAAGTTTTACGGTTGTCTACCTATAGAACTGGGCGGTGAAAACACCGCGGTTGCAATTGATGTCGCTATGAACTTCGGAATAAAACTTATCGACGCAGACACAGCGGGAAGGTCAGTCCCGGAGGTAAGGCAGTCATCTTTTTTCGCAGCTAACGTTCCGATAACCCCCCTATCAATTGTCACTCGATTTGGTGATGTACTTGTAGTGAACGAAATTGTCGATTACCCTAGGGCCGAAAAGTTGATCAGGAACATTGCAGGCATGAGTGCAAACGTAGTCGGCATTGCATCACATCCTGTAAGTGGGAATACGCTCAGAAAAGCTGCAATTGCAGACACAGTCTCTATGGCGGAGAGGTTGGGGAATGTGCTCAGAGAATCTCAAAAGCGTGGACACGACCCGGTGGAGAGGCTCCTCATTGCAGGAAACGGCTACCTCCTTTTCGAAGGTAAAGTCAAAGAAGATTCCCAATGGAAGGAGGCTGGCGGTTTTACAATAGGTGAGCATAAAATAAGAGGGCTAAAGAAATTCTACGGTCACGACTATAGAATCTGGTTCAAGAACGAAAACATGATATCTTGGGTGGATCGGAAGCTAGACGTGACCGCACCGGACATAATAACAGTTGTAGATAGAATCACAGGAGTCCCGATGACCAATCCAGACCTTAGGAAAGGAATGGATGTTGCAGTCCTGGGGTTCAAATCTAACAGTGTCTGGAGAAAGAAAAGGGCGCTAAATATAATCAGCCCGAAGTCTTTAGGTTTTGATCTACCCTACGTTCCCATCGAAAGTTCCCACAAGTTTTTCTCTCCTATCTAGAGAGAACAGCCTTACAGTATAACTCCGAATCCTTTGTATGATTGCAGCACGGGGAAAATATCGTAAAATTCTATGATCTTCACGTCCTTAAATAGTTCCTGTATGTATGACTTCAGCAGCCCGAAGTTGGAGTGATACACTTCCATTTCGAGATCGTACTTGTAGAGGTACCTGTCCACTTCGTAAACACGATCCTCCTTGAGCAAGGTCTTCACGAATGCGTCTATTTGCCCTTGTGAAGTATTGACCAAGAATTTTATCATTATGTCTGCGTACACCAGGTTAAGATTCTGCAGGATAGGAATACCGAGAATCTTGATTTTCTCTGATTTTATCAGTTTCAGTTTTCGTAGTCTTACGCTGGTTTTGCTTAGTCCCACTTTCTTTGCGATCTCGGTGTCAGTTATCCGTCCATCCATGCTAAGAAGTTCTACGATCCTCAGATCAATCTTATCAAGAGATTCTGCATAAAGATTGAGTGACATTTCATTTCAAAAATACTTCATTGCATATAAAATGATATACAGGAAAACTGAAAAACTCTTCTTTTGATATAACGCTATGTTCCTTAAGTTTCAATTTGTACATTTGAGCTAAAAGTTAGAAAGATGCATGTCCTGTCCTCCTCTGATGTATAAAATCAGTTGGGATTGAGATTCCCACTTCGAACTCCTTTGACTCGCAGCTTCAATGAATCTTAGTGAAGGATTCCTCACATCGTTTATCGTTTCTTTAACAACTCTATCTGGTCTACCTTGAGTCTCCAGCCTGTCGAGCCAAGGATCTCTTTCATGTGTTCAAGATTCTCCGTCTTAGGAATCGGTATCACCGATGGACTGCTGAGCAGGAAGTTTAGCGACACCTGAATGGGCGTCTTTCCCATGCTATTACTTACTTCCCTGAGTTCTGGTGTTTTGGATGATTTTCCCTTGCTGATTGGTGTGTATGCAACAACAGAAATTCCTTTTTCTTCACAGTATGGTATTACATCTTTCTCATACTCCCTCTCTTCCAGGTTGTACTTCACCTGGTTGCAGACTATTTCTGTCGAACTAGTAGCTGACCAAGCTTCTTCCGTCTGTTCCATAGAAAAATTGCTAATTCCTATATACCTTGACAGACCTTTCTTCTGGACCGATTCGATGTTCTTCACTTGATCTTCGATGCGCATGGTGTCGTGAGGCCAGTGGATCAGAATCAAGTCAACGGAATTTATACCAAGTCTCTTTAATGATCCCTTGGCAGCCTTTATTGTGCTTTCCTTTGATGTCAAGTTCTTGGGCCACACCTTTGTGGTTATGAACAGGTTTTCTCTGCCAACTCTCTTGATTACCCTTCCTACAAAATCTTCCGTATTGTATATTTCTGCTGTGTCGATGAAGTTGATTCCCCTCTCCAATGCATATACAAAAGCCTCTTCCCCCTTTTTGTAATCGCCAATTCCATACGTGCCCAATCCAATCTCAGATACCTTTTCTCCAGTTTTACCGAGCTGTTTGTACCCTACAGCATGAAAGTCATTATCCATATTACTTATAACCTATCTCTGATTAATTATTTTGGTAAAGCAGACTGTGCGACAAAGCCGAACAAAATGCGAAATTAGAATGTAAGAAATGAGTGTAAAACAGATGAATGAAATTTATCTAAGAATAACGCATTTACACAACATGAATCAAAATAGTGAAACAGTCATTACAGGATTTGGAGGAAGTCTTAGGAAGGGCTCATTCAGTAGAAAGGTGCTTGAAAAAGCTGCAGTCCTTATGCCAGAAGGCACAAGACTTGAGATCGCCGATATATCAATGATCCCGTTATTCAATGCAGATCATGTGAGTGATCCGGATTCGTCTGTCGTAGAGTTCAAGAAACGCATCAGCGAGACTGATGGATTTCTCATAGTCACTCCAGAGTACAACTATTCAGTTCCTGGTTTCTTGAAGAACGTTATTGACTGGGCATCTGTGCCAAACAATGTGTTTGCAAAGAAGATAGGTGCAGTGATGAGCTCATCTACCGGTATGATGGGCGGGGCTCGAGCACAGTATCATCTCAGGCAGTCATTTGTGTTCCTGGACGCAAGGGTTATAAATAGACCTGAGGTGATCATAAATTTCGTAGACAAAAAAGTCAACGAAAAGGGAGAGTTCTCAGATGAAAATGCTGAAAAATTCATGCGAGAGCTCCTGAAAAATCTTGTCTCAGAGGTAAGGGATCAGGAGACTATAAGAAAGTAGCGGTCACACCGACAGGAGACTAGGGGAAGTGAAGCGAGGGGAAGAAGTAAATGACTGCGAGAAAAACCGCCAAGAAAATGACTGAGAAATAGATGTGAAGGGTCGTGAAGTTTGCTGTAAGCATGTCAAGGAGGTTTCTCTTCATGTTCTTTGCGTTCCCAGCTATTCTTGTGAGCCTTATTGCCCATGGTATAGTCAGAAGCGCGCCCAGTATCGGGAACAATCTGGGCTCTAGGAGAACAGCTACCACAAACAATGGATACGATGCCCATATCAGCGTGATATAGTAGATGAGGGAGCCCTTATCTCCAAGATACAGAGCTATCGTTTTGACTCCAGCTTCGCGGTCATCCTTGATGTCTCTCCAGTTATTCCCGTGGAGTATTGCAACTATTATCATTCCGAGCGAGAATGAGATCAGAAGCTGTGGGATTCCAACATGCCCCCCCTGAAGTACGAGCGATCCGAGGAAGATTCCGGGTCCGAAAGCCAGGAAAACAGCAAGATCACCTAGCGCAATTCTCTTCCAGCCAAGCTTGGGAATACCGTAGATCAGGCCAGCAATCAGGCCAATCACCACATATGGAAGTATTATCGGCCTTATCGCGATAAGATAAATTCCGATCGCCAGTCCTATCACGAAAATTGAGGTCGTGAAATATAAGAATTTGTCGGTGGGTATCAGACGATCTATGAGAACTCTAGCTCCTGCTGATCCCATGCCATCTGGTTTATCGGTTTTGAGAGTGAAATCAAAATAGTCAGAATAAGCGTTGAATGCACCATGTACCATTATCAGTGCTATGGAAGATAGCACCAGAAGATACAAACTGATGCGAAGCGAGAAGCTCACCTGAAATGCTATCAGGGCCCCGAATATCAGGGATGTAACACTCTGCTGGAATGACCATGGGCGGAGTGCTCTCCAGTACCGAAACGTTTTCTTTTCGGTGAGCTCTTCAGGTTTGAACTTGTTATCGCTCTTCTTGGGTTGAGCCCTGAAGTCACTAAACCTGATGTTTTCTGGTAACAGCTTTGCGATTAGCACATGACCGGATTTCACGAAGAGGGTATCCTCTGGGACCTTGTACAAAAGAGTTCCCCTCTCCTTGTGGAATTCTCTCGGTTCTCCGAGGATCGTGACCTTGCCGACACCCTGTATGAAGAGGTCTGGAGTGTCGAAATCGATCGTGAAAACAACGCTATCGTTCTTCTGTAAGTTCTTGAGCGTTAGGCTGCCCTTTTCGACTAGGAAGACAAGTCCACCTTCAAGGCAATAGAAAACCTTTGCTGACCATAGGCTCTCGCCTGTTGTAGATACGACCATGGTTCTGCCCTTCCGCAGCAGGCTGAGAACCTCGTTTTCCATCAATTTGTTAAGGTAGAATCCGTATAAATAGGTTGACTAATTGACCAGGCACTTATCTTTTCAATATTTTGAATACAACTTCACTTTAGTTCTTCCCTGAATATCTTGTCGTAGATGTTCTCTTCACTTTCACTCCTCGTGCTAAGAATATTTTTGATCTTTAGGTCATTGATGTGCCAATAATGGATTCTCCAAGTCTTTCCCTTCATCAGCGTTATATCCTCGCTGCTTGTTGAGAGTATTCCAGTCTCTTCAAGAGTATAGAAAACATCCCTATCCTGTTGGGACAGAATATTGTCTACAAGAGTATCTTCAAATCCAAAGAAGCTCAGTACATAGTCTGCAAGTTCCTCAATTTCTTTTTGGTTCATTCCTGACGGTTTGAATATTACGTTCAGGGCTGTAATAAGCTCTTCCCTTTTGATAACCGTCATCTAGATTTCATGGTTTAAATGCACAGCATATTTATAATTTCGTTAAGCCCATTTATAGACTTTTAAATAAAAATGAACACAGATATGAGGATCTGAGTTCAGTTAGACTCCCTCAACTCTCTCTTCAGATTTTCAATGATTGAAACGTTTCGTGGATCAATGCCCCTCTTCTTCGCTAGGAAATACGAGATGTAGTCCCCCTTGTGTATCAGAGTGAAGACGTTGGAGAATAGAGATGTACCATCCCCTTCTATCTCTTTCATCTCAATCTTGCAGAGTTTTGAGGTGATTCTGATCCGATCTGCTATCTCTTTTTCCATTTGCTTGTGAGTCAGCACGAAGAAATAGAATTCCTCCTTCCTATAGGTGTTTTCGAGGGCCATGGTATCGTTGTGATTGAGCTCTGGGAAGGATGTGGAATAGGCAAGGACTTTAGCATTCTCATTGAATTGAGTCTTCCACCTGTATGCCACACTGTTGAATCCAGGTGTCCCAAAAATAACTGGGATCCTTTTCGTGGAGAATATTCCATCAGCGAGTTTCTGGAATGGGTCTTTATGCATATCCTCACCGACCAATAATTCCTTCGTCTTCTCCACTTCGGATTTCCCAAACAAACGGAATCCTCTCAGCAGAGGGATCGTCAGGTAACCTACGGCAGACCTAGGTTGAAAGCCTTCGGGAACGATCACAGTGTCGTCAACGAGCTCAGCTAGGCTCCCTCCAGAAGAAATGGCTCTGATTACCGCGCCCTTGTCTCTCGCTTTCTTGACTGCGTACAGGGTTTCTTCAGTATTGCCAGAGTAACTTACAGCAACGAAAAGTGTCTTCGGATCTACGAATTCAGGTATTTCGTACGAGTTGACCAGTGTAACTGGCTTCTTAGTATAGAAATCTTGGAATATTTTACCTGCGATACCGGAACCTCCCATCCCTGCTATAACTATCTTATCGATTCCATCAGGGACTTCAATCTGTCCGCTAAATGAAATCTGGTCTTTGAGGGATGCAATTTCATCTATATATTCCATCGTTCATCATAGAATTTCACAATATTAATAGGTACGTTTCCATCTACTAGACTGATAGATCAGAATTTCAAGCTGGATACAGCGTAACCTCTTCTCTCCATTTCTTGATTTAGCACCTTAAGTGATGCGACTTCATCCTCTGAAATCGAGAGGGTGTTCTTATTGATAAACTGAAACAAAACTCGCTTAAGCATCTCGATGTTCTCAATTCCATACATCGTAGCTATGTCCTTGATAATCCCACTAGAATTATTCAGTGCGTATTTTACTGAAGCAGTTATTGCTCCCTCAACCATCTCCCGAAGGGGTTTCGCTGATTTTCTTATCAAACCAGAATAGAGTGGGAATGGGAGATCGTTTGCCACCACTGTCCACTTGCTGTATAGATCTATTTTAACTGGCGCATTTTGGTCCTTCAGCATCGCGATTCTGGGCTCCATTATCATGGGAAACCCCTCTCCCTTCTTTGTGCTTACGTCGCCCAAAAGGATCTTTGCGTAGAATTGAGATACAAAGTCCTGCTCGTTCACATAGAGTTCTTTATCCTCTCCTTGAACCGAGAATATCCGGGGACCAGAAAAATAGGAGAAGATGTTCCCAGTCCGAAGAAAAATGTAGTTGTGAGAGTTTAGGATTGCAAATGGGGCAGGCACGAATGCAACATCTGCTGTGAGTTCCCGATCAAACTCTACTATAGCCTCGCAGTGAAATTTGGGGTACGATACAAACTTGTCAGATGATAACCCTTTGAGAATGAAGTGGTATTCGGGTATGTCTGGAAATACTATTTCCATCGGGTAACACCATACCTTTTCGATGCTAATAACCTTTGGTCGTGTCACGGAAATATTTTAATTTCATTACAGATCATGAGGGGAAGGAAAATGGATTTCAAGCTTCCAGACGATACCCTTGCTATTAGAGATCTGGTCAGGGAATTTTCTCAGAAAAAGATTGAACCGATTGCTGCCAAAATGGACAAGGAGGATCATTTTCCCGTTGAACTATTTAGGGAAATGGGAAGGCTAGGTATGCTCGGGCTAACTATTTCACAGGAGTACGGAGGGGCAGGAATGGATTATCTCACCGAGGGAGTCGCCCTAGAGGAGATATCATACTACTCTGGATCGTTCGGTCTCTCATATGGTGCTCACAACAATCTTGTTGTAGATAACATACACAGAAACGCCAACAAGGAACAGAAGGAGAGATATCTTCCCGGCCTAATATCTGGTGAGAAAATTGGATCACTATGTCTTACGGAACCCGGCGCAGGCTCAGATGCTCTAGGAGGAATGAAAACAGTATACGAACTGAAGGCAGATCACTATGAAATAAATGGATCCAAAACTTTCATAACTAACGCACCAGTTGCAGAAGTCTTTCTAGTCTATGCGAGGAATGGGAAATCGTATTCTGCGTTCATACTAGAGAAGGCGGACGGAGTAGAAACTCCCAGAAAAATAACGAAACTCGGGATGAGGGGCTCCCCAACTGGAGAAGTCGTCTTCAGGAACGTAGTTGTGGACAGGGAAAGGATTGTAAAGGGGGAAGGGCAAGCAAAGAGCATAATCTATCAGGGCCTTAATGCAGAGAGGGCAGTTCTCGCATTTGGCCCACTCGGTATCGCGAGACGAGCACTGGACGAAGCGATCAACTACAGCAATCAGAGGGAACAGTTCGGAAAGAAGATAGGGGAGTTCGAGCTGATTCAGGAAAAATTGGCTTACATGTTCACGAGACTTGAAGCGGCAAGACTGCTTGCGTACAAGGCAGCATCATTGGTTGGAGACAAGATGTCTGATCCTTCATTTGCTGCGGCGTCCATCATGCTGGCTTCGGAGACGGGAACCCAGGTGGCCAAAGAAGCCTTACAGATATTTGGTGGATACGGCTACACGGAAGACTATCCATTGGGGAGGTATTTGAGGGATGCAATACTCTACGAAATCGGGGCAGGAACCACGGAGATAAGGAAAATAGTTATTGCAAAAGCTCTCCTTAAAAGCTAGAAAGTTTTTGGAACAATAAGTTCCAACGCATCACTAAAGAATATGGCATGATAGCTACGTACTGGACATAATTTCAGGCTACGAGGTGCTGACCAGACATATATCCGAGCGATTCTAAGGATTTTGAATGCACCGGAGCAATACACATTGACAGACTGTATTTTTTTGGAGTTTCACTCTTCAAAGGTTTGAAAGAACTCTAAGATCCACTCTTTCCTCTCTGTCACCGAAACTCACAGGTGAACCGAACTCTAGATTATGTAATTTCTTCGATAAAAACAGAGAGATACGGAAGTCAATTCCTAACATGTTGACAAAAGTATTAAAACAAACCTTCGTATGGTGATGCGGTGATTTGATGGTGGAATATAAGGGATTGAAGAAATATGAGCTACCTCAGCTGCCTTACCGAATTGACGGACTAGAGCCTCACATTAACAAAGATATAGTGGATGTCCACTACAATGGCCACCATAAAGGCTACGTAAATACGGCCAACAATCTTATTGATAGGCTCAATGGAATTATAAAGGAGGAGGTAAAGAGTTACGACATTCACGGGGTGTTAAGAAATCTGGCATTCAACATAAATGGTGACAAGCTCCATACGCTCTACTGGAACAACATGGCACCTGAAGGTAAAGGCGGGGACAAACCAGGTGGCAAGCTTGGTGACATGATAGAGCAGCAATATGGTAGTTATGAAAAATTCAGGAAGATTTTCACCGAGGCTGCAAACTCAAATCCCGGTACGGGATGGGCAGTCCTAACGTATGACAAGGAAAACAGCAATCTAAACATCATGACAGTGGAAAATCATTTCATGAACCACCTCGCAGAGATGCCAATCGTCATGATTTTGGACGAGTTCGAGCACGCCTATTATCTTCAATACAAGAACAAGAGAGCGGACTACGTAGGTGCTTGGTGGCACATAGTTAACTGGGACGAGGCAAACAAGAAACTTGAGAAGTTGCTGTAACTGAAAGCCATCCACCCCAGCAATTCAATTTTAGTGGATATGGGGGAGGTTCGGGCGATTCGAACATATACCTCCACTATTCTCTGTCTTACATTACGGGGTCAATTTAATTTTTAATGTAAGGCAGAGCCTATTTCTTGTCAAAGTTCTCCGTTTTAGAATGTAGTTATGAAGCGAAATGAAGCCTCCAGTTTAGAAGACTTTGAAATGTTTGACTCTGCAGACTGGAAAGAAATAACCAATCTATTCTGGGAAGTCAGACTTTCAAATAGGTTTAGACAAGAAGGCAATAATTCACCACAAAAACTCGAATTCAAAACTGAACAGACAAAAGTGAGATTCAGAAGGAAGAATAAACTCACTGCCCGATAGGAGGGGCCAAGGGGCAGTGAGCAATCGTCTAACTGAATTTAATATATCTACATTTCTACAAGTCTGGAATAAAAAAGCCACATCCGATGCGGGTTTCACAGCATCACTTGCTCCTCGAAATGTTGACATCGGCAACTGCAACGAAAGGGGACTTGGTGTGCATCGTTTCATCCCACCATTTGACCTTCTCTGTTTTCCTACTGATACCCTCTATGTTCTTATAGATGTGAAGCAGTGAATCAGAAATCCTGATCCCTCCCCAGCTCTCGACTATCTCTCCATTCTCTATATAGAATATGCCGTCACGAGGTATTGTCGATAGAATACCTTCCCTGTAATCCTGGAACCTCGTGTACCAAGTGTTGTTGATCAACAGTCCCTTCTTGGTAGACGATATCATGTCGTCGACCTCCTCATTCCCGGGTTCAACAGAGATCTGCCACGGTCCAGGGCTCACTATTCCAGCATTCCCAGTTGTGGTCACCCCATACTTGCTTGCGGTGGAGAAGTTGTGAAGAAAATTCTTCACGACTCCCTTCTCTATAACTGGAGTCTTCTTCGTGGGACTACCCTCGTCATCGAACGTCTTTGAGTTGAACATTGTATCGTCAGTGGGATCGTCATAGAGTGTGAACAGACTGCTCCCAATTCTTTCGCCCATTCTATCGGTAAACATCGACATACCGGAGTCTATCTGGAATGCTGACGCCATTGGGATGGTGTAGGAAACTAGAGAGGCAAAACAGAGTGGGCTGAATATGACGTCGTATTTTCCCTCGCTCCCGTCCTTTATGTTTTTCACATGTCGCATAAGGTTCAAAACATCATCGTCCTGCTTCATAAGGATTTGAAGATCGTCGTCAGTAGAAGTGGTGATAGAAGTCTGGACTGGATAGTCCTTGTCGTCAAATGCTCTGGTGACAAATTCCACTCCAAACTGTCTCTCAGAACCGCGGTTGAACGGCGTCAGGATTTCATCCTCAAGCTCCTTCTTGTAGAAGACACCTCCTATCCTCTTGACAAACGGCTTTAGCCTGTCTATGAATTCGTCTACAAATTCATGCCCCTCCATCTCTCTGAGTTTCCCGTCTCTCATACCCTTCCTTCTATAGGCATTGCTCTTGTCATTGAGGCTGATGAAGTCTGAATTCTTTTCGATCTTCTTCATTGAGGAGAGCAAGCGCGGGACGATCTTTTCAATATCTCTCTCGTTCTTCAGATCGAACGTGAAAGTGCGTCCATCCAGTGCAAGGAAGACCGATGCATATTCTTCATTCCATTCATTGGAAATATCTATCAGATTGTTTGAAAATCTTATCTGGGTGACCTTTGATTTTGAGAGTTTAACCGCAGCCTGATCGACGCTCTTTTCCACTCTATTATATATATTCTCAATCTCCATCTTTCATCACCTCACACTGATGCCTCTCAGTCTAATGTGGGGCCCTCCCATCCATACGTCCACTCCCTGCATAGGGTCTCCTTTCCCACAGGTTCCGGCAGAGAATTCGAGATCACTTCCGATTGCATCTATGGAAGAGTAGAAGTTCACAGTAGTGGTCTCGATTATCGGTCTCCTTATTGCCTCCATAATTTCCCCGTTTTGGACATGGTATGCCTCCCTTCCAACATACTTCTCGTTGTACCTTATGTCGTCAATGTTCCACTCGGTGAAACTCTTCATGTAGACTCCCTCCTTGACGTTCTCGATCAGCTCTTCGAACTTGTAGTCCTTGGGCTCGATGAACGTCGTGCTCATCCTGACCAAGGGTTCCTTATCCCATTCTGACGATCTCGAGGCACCATTGCTTTTAGATTCCATTCTTCCTGCGCTTTCCCTGTTGCTGAGGAAATCGTTTATCAGACCTGCCTTGTAGAGATACCTCTTTCTGGCCCTGACTCCATCACGATCGTACTTGTAGTAACCGAAGCTGTGGTCAAGAGTAGGATCATCCACCAGGTTCACGATATCAGATCCTATCCTCTTTCCCCTGTCATTCTTCTTGATGAACGACTCCCCCGCCTGAGCCATCTCTCTTCCAAGTATTCTATCAGATTCCGTGGGGTGTCCAGCACTTTCATGCGCGACTATGCCAGATATCTCGGGTCCTGCTATGAGATCGTAGACTCCATCTCCAAGCTTCTTAGCCATTGCAGCTTTCTTTAACACATCCGATTCATGTTTCAGTCTATCGCCCAGCTTCCACGCTTCCAGGGCCTCGTACCCTCCTGAATAACCAACCTCAACGGTACCCTGTTCGAAGCTTCCGTTCTCCAAGAATCCTATCATTGCAAAGAAGCCAACTTTTGGTAGCTTGGATCTGATCGAAGTCCCTTCCGAATTGACATTGTATTCCTCCTCTATGTTGTCACCAAGTGAAAGTATGCGCATCGGGATTTTCTCGTTCGCTAGCTGCCCGTCCAGTTCCTTCATCTCTGAGACTCTTTCTTCAAAGGGTACGTCCTCGATCTTCTTCCTCTGATCTACCTCCCAGAAATCATTTACTGGATCTTCGCTGGAGAATTTTTCCCTACCTGATCTCTCTGACATCCTTATTGCCCTGTCTATCCCCTCCTTCAGCTGTTCCCAGTTTGCAATGTTTATAGATGTAAATGCGATGGATTTATTCAGAATTCTAATTGATATTCCAGAGTCTATGGAGTATCCAGAAGCGGAGACCGTCCCATTTTTCAGTAGAACCACGTTTCGAGTAGATGAACAGTATCTCACTTCTGCAAACCTTGCTCTTTTTGACGCATAATCCAGAGCCTTGTCTACGAATTCTTCCATCTCTCTCTGCCTCTATCTATAGATCTTGTTCTTCTGGACCATCTTTTCGAACTGACTCATCAGTTCTTTTACCGCCCTGAATACATTCCAGTCCCAGCTTCTTGAGAAGAAGGTCTTGGACTCTGTGATCATCTTCCCTCTAATAGAGTACTTTGTCTCCTTACCCGTCTGGTTGTACTCCTCGATGTGGATGTTGATGAGCATAGGTCTCATGCGTTTGAACCTTGCAATAGATTTGGCAGACTTCTCTATGACGGAATAGAGCTTGTCGTATACCTCCGGGTCGTCGAACCTGGCACCAGACAAGTTGACCAGTACGGTTTGACCCGTCGAGCTCTTGACAATCTCTCCCAGTATGTCGCTCTGGCTTATGATGCCCTCTGGAATCATGTTTTCGTCTACGACCGTGCATACCCTTGCTTCCGAGACTATCATCACTTCCATGCAGGACGATATCGTCTTGTCAGGTCTAATCATAACTGGTGACACCATAACATCCTTGACAGATGGCTTAACCTTGTTCCTGTAATATTCGCCCTGTCTCATCTTCCCCCTCTCCCTCCAGAGCTCCTTGCTTATGTCATTTATGTTTACAATTCCAGAAATCCTTCCATCCTTGTCCACGACCGGAATGCTCGTTTCGTCGATGTCCCGCATCTTCCGCAGTGCTTCAAGGAGGTCGTCGTTTTCCGAGACAGTGATAGGATCTCCAGACATTATTTCAGATGCCAGCAGGTTCGCCACTTCTGGGATGGAATTCACGGAATTCACTATATCCGTTGTCGTCACTATTCCCTTGATTTTGTTCTTTTCAAGGACTGGAAGAGCCTTGAGCCCGCTATCAATCATGAGCCTGGCGGCATCCGCCACCGAAGCCTCAGAGTCAATAGAAGGGGTTCGTTCCATAACTGTCTTGACCTTCGTTGTCACAGGAATAGACTCTCTCTTGTACAGAAGGTTATAGTCCAACATCCCAACATAATCATTCTTTGAGTCCACGATGGGAATGTGATGCATTTTGTTATCGCTCATCTTTGCTATAGCCGTAGAGATAAAATCTTCCGTTGTAAGAGTGATCACTTTTGTGGTCATTATTTCTCCTACAGACACCATGACTGCCTATCGATAGCTTGGTTATGAAGTTTTTTTAATCCCTGAAACGAGCACTTCCGGGATTGAGTCTATTAAATCTGATATCATGTAACCGTCACCCATCTTCCCGAATGCGTTCAAACCAGCCTGTCCAACTATGTAAGATGCAAGGGTTGCAGAGTGCATTGGATCCAATCTTCTAGCAAGAAGCCCAGCTACAGCTCCAGTTACAAGATCGCCAGTCCCACCTCTAGTCATGCTCTGGTGATGGTAAGATATGTTTTTCTTCAGAGTTTCTCCATCCGTGACTATATCTACCTCTCCCTTCAAAAGAATGATTGCGTTGATCTTTCTTGCCACCCTCATCACATTGTCTTCCGTTGGATCAATCCCAAAGACTGACTTGAACTCTCCCCTATGAGGAGTTAGTACCGTTGTCCCTTTGAAATCAGTTATTGATCTTGACGCTTCTAGGGCATCAGCATCTATCACCAAACTCTTCTTTATGGAAAGGGTGAAATCGATTATCTTCGCTGCCTCTTCCAGAGCAGTTTCAACCTTTGAAATGCCTGGTCCGATTGCAAGAGAATCAGCTCTCTCATTGAGGACCTTCATGAGGTCATAGTTAAACTCAATCTGATCAATTCCTGATTTTCTCAGTATAATCCCCTGGCAGTTGGAGGCGACGTGGTTGTGAATACTAGAGGGAGTGTAAAGATTTACAAGATCAGGACCCATTCGCAACGCAGAGCAGGCCATATATATTGGTGCACCAAAATACCTAATACTTCCACCTACCAAAACACATATTCCGTTTTCTCCCTTGTGAGAACTCTTGAGTGAACTTGGGAAGGCTATAAGATCTCCCGGGCCGATCATTTCTATCGTTCCCAGTGGGAAACCAACGTCAGCTACCACTATCTTGCCGCTGTTAGACTTTGTCATACCGTCCTTACGGAATTGCATAGTCACAGTGAACTGGGGCTTTACGTAATGATTTGAAGGAAAACCAGAAGGAACATCTACAGATACAACTTTAGCTCCTGATTCATTGATTAAATCTATCAAAGAAGCATATGGTTCCCTGGGGGGACCGGTTATTCCGACTCCCAAGAGCGCATCAACTATCACATCATATTTCCCTTTCTTGACAGAATCAATTACGCGTCCTCCGTTCTTTACGTAAGCCGCGTATTTCTTCTTGCAGAGCTCGCTCACTGGAGGGGAAGCAGGGTAGCAATCTATGTCTTGGCCCTCTTTTTTAAGAATGGAAGCTGCGACGTATCCATCTCCTCCGTTATTACCTCCACCGCAGACGGTCAGTATCTTTTTCGGTTTGAGGGATGAGACTAAATTCGCGACTGCCCTTCCGGCATTGTCCATGAGCCCTTCCATGTTCACACCAGATATTTCTGCGTTCAAGTCCAAAATTCTGGAGTCCAGAACAGTGTGCACGGTTTGAATATCACTCGCTGATATTTTATGTGTGCGATAGCGTTTATACTGAACCTCCATTTAAGAAATCCCCCAAGGTACATTCACAGGTTCAGAATCATATCGTAAGGGCTCAGGCATTATTTCTGCCATCAGAATATTTAAATGAACTCGACGCTTCCATGCAATATGTCAATGTCACTGAAGATTTCCACATTTAGTGAAGGGGATGTCATAGACAAAAAGTTTACTTGTGATGGGGCAAATATTTCACCGACGGTGGCATGGTCTGATGCGCCTCCTGGAACGAAGTCCTTCGCGCTGATAATGGACGACCCGGATGCTCCACTTGGTACATTCGTGCACTGGGTGGTCTACAACATTGACGCTAGCCTAAGGGCCCTGGTCGAAAATCAACCGAATACGCCACAGACCCGAGAAGGAATCACGCAGGGAGAGGGCGGATTGGGGAAGGTAGGATATCGCGGTCCTTGCCCACCTGGGAAGAATCCACATAGATACCTTTTTCACTTTTACGCAACAAGGCTCGAGCCGAAAATACAGCAGGGAATGAATAAAAAGCAGCTCCTCCGTCAGCTGGAAGGTAATGTGATAGAGGAAATCACGGTGACACTGAAATATGGGAGGAACAGAAGTTGAACATTTCAAAGGTAACGGAGACCCTGGGATACACAGAAGAGCTCTATAATTAAGTGTGTTTGCTCAAAAAAGAGTTTATATTCTTATTGCATATTCGAAATAGTGATGAGAAGAGGGTCAGCTGAGCTAAGGCTGTGATGACCCCTATGAGTGCTGAATGGTGATAAAAATGAAGAGTATAGATGAACTCGCAGAGACTGCAAAACAGCTTAAGCAGAAAGGGATGAATGATAAAGATATAGCGACGGAGATGCACCTTTCCCTCAATACAATAATATGGTTACTCAGCGGTGAGTCCAAGATAGAAAAGGCACCTGGAGACGTCAAGATAGGATGGAGGAGTATCGGTGTCTATTCAAACAGGATGTACAACATCTCAGAGATAATGGCTGATATCATTGAGGAAGAGACTCAGAGACTTGAAAAAGACATTGACACTGTAGTTGGCATTACGATCAACGGAATACCATACGCGACGTTTATAGCAGATATCCTTGGAACAGAACTCGGTATATACAGGTCAATAACCACGAAGGGGGAGGGCACATTTTCGAGCAATTATGCCAGCATATCTGGGAAGAAAGTAGTTCTAGTAGATGATGTCGTCAGCACAGGAGAAACGATTTCCAAGGCGCTTTCAGCGGTGAAGAAAGAGAAGGGAATCCCTATCCTTGTTGTGGTTCTGACAAATAAGACCACAAAAGACGAGATCGATGGGGTACCTCTCAGGGCGCTAATAAGAGCTAGGCTGCTGAAATAGCAAGAGATGGATATAATATAGCCACATCACTGGGAGATAGGGGAATCCGGGGATCAATCTGTTAGTCAAATCTGATGCAGAGGTGATAGAATTTCTACGATAGATGAGGTTAAACTGGAAAGCATAAGTGCTCTGAGGAGGGCTGGGATCGAACCATACCCATATTCTTACAGAGTGACTCATCACGCAAAGGAGATCAAGGACAATTTCGGAGAACTTGAAGGCAGGGAGGTCAACATTGCCGGCAGAGCAATGCAGATGAGGCAGATGGGAGGAATTACATTTATTGATATTCAGGACAAGTCTGGAAAGATCCAGAGTCTTATCAGAAACAACGAACTGGATGAGAGGTCCCTGCTTGTGCTGACAAACTCCTCCATTGGTGACAATCTCGGGGTTAGAGGAATAGTAATGAAGAGCAAGAGGGGGGAAATCAGTGTGGGTGCGAGGGAGATCACCATGCTCTCTAAGACCCTTAGAACCCTTCCAAATAAGTGGCAGGGACTTACCGATACAGAAGCAAGGTACAGGTACAGGCATCTAGACCTGATGATGAACCAGGAAGTACTGAAGACCTTTGAGATCAGGTCGAAATTCATGCGACACGTCAGGGATACGCTCGATTCCCGTGGAGCCATTGAGGTCGAGACTCCAATACTTCAGGATGTGTATGGCGGTGCAAAGGCGAAACCTTTCAAGACAACGTATCACACCCTTGACGATAAACAGATGTTCCTGCGGATATCTGATGAACTGTACCTCAAGAGACTTATTATCGGAGGGGCGGAGAGAGTCTACGAGGTGTCCAAGGATTTCAGGAATGAGGATGCAGACACAACTCACAATCCAGAATTCACACAGATAGAATATTACGAGGCCTACAGTGATTACGAAACATTCATGGGAATGATGGAAGAGATGATGAGGTCCTTCGCTCTCAATACATTCGGCACGCTGAAGATAGAGTACCAGGGGGAGATTGTTGACTTCACTCCTCCTTTTGCAAGAATGTACTGGGTCGACGAACTTAGGAGGATAATCGGTGTAGACATTTCGTCGTTGTCAGATGAAGAGGCTGCGAAGATCAACGATTCTGAACAGCTTGGATTGAAACACCCGGATCCGTATCACGTGGCAGATACGCTGTTCGACAAGTACCTGAAGGGTAAGACAATGCAACCAACTTTTGTACTTGATTTTCCAGCTTACATGTGCCCCCTTACAAAGATAAAGAGAGGGAATCCCCTCAGAGCAGAAAGATTCGAACTTTATGTCGGAAGAATGGAGGTGGCCAACTCATACTCTGAACTGACTGATCCAGTCTACCAGAGAAAGATGTTTGAGGATCAGGAGAGAGAGAGGAAGAAGGGGGATGAGGAAGCACCGCCGTTTGACGAAGAGTTTCTTGATGCAATGGAGTATGGCATGCCTCCAACGGCTGGCATAGGGATTTCTATAGATAGACCGACGATGGTGTTCTCAAATCAGACTTCAATAAAAGAGGTCATATTGTTCCCTCCAATGAAATCGCTTCCACCTGATGGGAGTTAGAAGGAGACGAGTCGGTAATCCTAACAGAGGTCACTGGACTTTTTCCAGTATCCTTACACCCATTATCTTTTCTATTTTTCTTGCCGTTTGCTTATCAGGTCTGATTTCTTCTCTCTCTATCTTGGCAACCAAGTTCTTCTTTTCCTGGAGCTTGCTCGCCAGTTCCTCCTGTGACAGGCCCATCTCCTCTCTCCTTTTCTTTATTGTCTTTCCAAAATCGATTATAGGTTCAACGCTATCTTCAACATTGTCGAGAGGCTTCCTTCTCGCTTGAGGAGGCGAAGCTACATGGATGAAATTTCTGGGCTGAGCAGACTGTGGAACCTGCTCTCTATGGACTGCTACTGGCATCTTCTTGACCTCCTTTCCGTACTTTGCGCAATCGTGACAGACTTTCATGGTCACACCGTCTATGATAACTTCATGAAATCGATCCATCACTTTTCCACATAATTCACAGTTCATGGTTGTAGAAGAGACAATTAGTAGATAATTTTAATGGCTAATTGTGACCGTACTGTTGCTACCAAGTGAATTTAGCGAAAAGTTGGATCATTTTTAAGTCCCATTTAGTTGTCGTCCAAGAGGAGGTGATATTTCTATGTCCAAGGAAATATCCAGTTCCCATCGATCTGAGTCCATCTCAATAAATGAGATACCAGAGTAATTTTGTTTTAAAGAATGGGTGTAAGGCAACATTTATGAAAGTGGTTTTTAGAGAACCAATGAGGCAGGTGAAGCTAAAACGTTTGAACAATGTAGAGCAGGGAGACGTCTGATTATCGATAACAATTTCAACTTCAAGGGAGTTGCTATTGACATTCAAGAGCACCGTATAAAAGTCAATGGAATCGTAATAATCCTCTCCCAACCCCTCTAGTAGTGCATTGGAAGGCGAAATGAAGAGATCCACTGGATTATGGGAGGTAATAGTGAAAATGTACTGAAGAACTAATGACAAATTCTAATTTGAAATCAGTGTTGATGAAAATAGAAGTTTGGAGAGAGTGCTTGAATCTGTATCTTATATCGCAGAGAGGTATAATTTTGACAAGATTTCGTGGAAAGTGATTTAAACCGAGTAAAAATAAGGTCGGAAGGGGCTGTGGGGTAGCTTGGTATCCTACGGGCTTTGGGAGTCTGTGACCCCGGTCCAAATCCGGGCAGCCCCACTTGGTTCTGGTTCGGATTCGACTTTCATCGTGCCTAAATTCATTTCTTCATCGACTCGAAAAAGTCCGCGAGCCTCCCCCTTACCTGTTCCGCAACTTCCTCCTGGGTCACGTGCGTATACCTCTGGGTGGTCCTCAGAGAACGGTGACCCAGATGGATTTGGACCATGCGTATGTCCAGGGGTTTTTGGCCGAAAATCCCCCTCAGGAGCGCAGTGGCGCACCAATGCCGTCCTGCATGACGGTGGAACTATTCAACTCCAGCCTAGGCACCGATTTAGTTCACCATTAGAAGTCTCTTCGTAGAATACTAGTTAAACATTTTTAGAATCGAATCAAATATTGCGTGATGACAATTTCAGACTTCCTCATCGTAGGGATAGTACTGTCCTCCTTCCTGATAATACTCATAATCAGCTTCATCTTCGAAAGGAGAATTTCAAGACTTAGGGTTCTGATCGAACAAGAGCGATTGACTGCACAGAGGGCTGCACAGGAACTTGCCCAGAAAATCTTTAACCAGTGGACGGAAACCAGCATCAACTCTATAAGAACAGAGATGATGGACATCATAAAGAAGGACTATCAGGTCCAGCTAGAGACGTGGAAGAAGCAGGAGGAAAAGAAGATCAGAGAGGATGCTATTCAAAAATCTATTAATACCCTTCTGGGAAAGATTGGAGAAGAGTTTTCTCCCGTTCTTCTATCAAACAAGTTTGGAGTGAATCTGAAGGACTTCAGGCACCTGGGTACCCCAGTTGATTTCGTTGCGTTCAAAGGGTTAAGCGATGAGTCTGAAGAGGTGGAGATTATATTTTTGGAGATCAAAAGTGGAAAGTCTTCTGGTCTGATAGACAGAGAGAGGAGGGTGAGAAACGCCTTAACGGCCAGGAGAGTGAGATACGAGATAGTGAACCTCAACGACATAATCGGGAATTTGAAGGAAGAGTTGAACAGTACAGACAAGAAGAGGCAATTTGTTTGATTGGAAGAGTATGCTTTTTGCGAAATCAGATCAGTCGACCTGTCTGTATCCAGCAGTTCCATCGTTGTAGTAGGTTAAGCTCCAAGTGGACGGTGCATCTATTGAAAATGGTAGCATATAACTACTGTTCAAAAGTGTCATTTCTGAAAAGTTCGAGCCATATGAAATGTTGAACATTGAACCATTGAAGCGGTAGTCATTTAGCTGCGACCCATTCATAGATGAAGTTTCTAACTGCGTGTACGCAGAACAGAATTCGGGTCCATCATAATAGATACTGGTATTCCAGAATCTGAATTGATTATTTACGCTGTAATCCACAATCTGAAAGAGAATCTTCATCGCCTGAGGGATGTACATAATTGTCAGTCCAAGCAGAGTTCCGTTTGGAGTATTAAATCCTGGCATAAAATCGGGATTAGGGTGATTTTTAAAGTAGATAGCTATTGCGTCATTTCCAGTGACGTACCAAGGTGCAATCTTTCCATTGGGATCAAGATCTACCCCTAGCTGAAAGAAACCATTTGCAGTGGGGCTTTCAGCACCAGTCAAGTTCATTGCATTGATCTGAAAACTGAGCGTAGAGTATCTCGTGACCGACCAGTTATAAAGGATGAAATTTGCATGAAGTATGGTGAATGGATTTAGCAGGTTGACGAGAGTACCCGACCCCTGACCATACCCCTCCATATTGTTGTAACCTGGAATGAATAGAGCCATTCTATAGCTTGTAAAAATGATATCTGTGAAGTATACTATTCCACTCGATGACAATATTTTGATTCCTCCATATGAATAACCAAGAGGACAGCTGACGTTTGCGAAGACTGACGACGTATTTCCCACAAAAACCTGAAACATCCATCCGCTTGCGTTGCCAGCTGTGTAATCAATTAGATTGCCGGATACAAGGACCCATTGGTTGTTTCCAGCAGGTTCAGGAATTTTTCCAGAAATGGAAGAGCTTGCTTTGTTTGCAGTCACCGTTGCATTGGTTCCGTTCAGTGACACTGAAGCCAGATTTGCTCCGAATGGATCAGTTATCACAAACGTTCCGTTTCCTCCGCTTGCGTCTATTGCAAACTGGAACGAGATTGATTTGTCACCCTCCCTTATATTGTTATCTGCGAGAAGGGTTGTTCCAGCAGTCAAGGAGATGGACGGTTCTCCATAGTAGTTGGGAAAATTAGAGACTAATGGAGTTGAATTTCCACTTGCAAGTGACCAACCGTATTCAGTATAGTTAGAACCTTGTGTGAACCCAGAAACGAACTCGAAACTTGCGTTTAGGGAATCGAGCGGCAGGGGGCTCTGTTGCAATGTCCCGGATGAGGGCTCCTCTCTAACCAACGCTCCTACGACAGTTACAGAAGAAAGTGAAACAATAGCTAGCACTAAAACTACCTGCACTTTCTTTAGTAACATATCTGAGGATTCCCAATAACCCGATACTTTACCAAGTTTGGTACCAATAATCTTTTTTCATGAGTCCGGTATTGTTGTCTATGGACCTGGTGAATTACGGGTTGAGGGAGAGGTATGAGCAGGT
>JAKATW010000061.1 GCA_021827945.1 Thermoplasmata archaeon | reverse complement strand
TTCCGATCTGTCATACCTGACTCTGGACTTACCATCAATCATGTTCAGCATCTGGAAATGGAGACTGCCTTCATTCCCCCTTCCTCATGCACCTGTAAACATTGCGGTGCATCTGGCGATAAAGCGAGGGCGGGTAATGGCGCTCATTCTAAAGAATTCAGGATTCTTATCCCACAGAGAGAAGCAGTCGCCTCTATTAATCGAAATATTAAGATTCAGTCGTCTTCAAGTCTTGAGAGTTTGCTTTCAGTAAGTGCCACATTTTCTTATCTCCATTCTTTCTTCTCCTTGAGCATGGTGAATATCATCCCTATCAGCTTCTTCATCGTTGGTACATGGGAATACCTACCTGATCCCTTCTTATTATTCACCGAGTTGTAATATTCCTTCAGTAGTTTGTTTTTCTTTGTTACCGTGTCTACTGCTATGGACAAAGCCTATCCTGCTGTTGCTCTTCTTTGGACATGTGGCCCCTTTTCTATATTGTTGATTAATCCCCTGTTTCTTGAATCATTGGGTCACCACACCTTCAGAGTTAAATTTATTAGGACCCCATTTATATTAGTCGGTGCACCTTCGGCCGGCTAGTGTAGCCAAAAGATTCAGAAATTTCGCTGTCGACGACCCGTTCTTCTTCTTAACAATCATTCTGTCCATTACATTTGCAGTTATTTTTTCCTGGTATTCCATACTGAAATATTACTCCCTGAACGCATCCGCCTTCGATCTTGGCCTCAACGCCAATGTGTTATGGAATACGCTGCATGGACAGTTCATGTTTTCGGACCTGATAGGAGGAGACATTATGGCTGAGCACTTCTCTCCTTTCAGGCTTGCGGCGCTTCCAATATACTATCTGTACCCGAACCCTGCCTCAATTCTCGTATTTCAGGATGTACTACTCAGCACTGCAGTGATACCTCTTTACAAGATAGTGAAGAAACTCCTAAATGAAAGGATCGAGGACTTCAAATTCCTCGGTGGGGTCCCATTTGCCATTTCAATTTCATACGAGCTTTCACCTTTCTTGGGGGGACTGTACAGCTTTGATTATCATATGCTGGCATTCCTTCCGTTCTTCCTTTTCATGACCATCTATTGTTTCCTGTACAATAGGAGGGTAATTCACATAGTAATGATCGCGTTCATAGTGAGCCTCCACCCAAATTTTGTTTACATTGTTGCACTACTGCTGATATTCGAGGTTTACTATAGCCTGATGCACAGAGACAAAGGGCTAATTTTCTCATCCCAGAAAAGCAAGATAAGGATTGCTGCCTCGGTTGTAATCCTCATCCTAATCCTTTACTGGTATCTGGTATTTTCTTCATACGTCAGGGGATTTATATCGGGTTCCCCCGCCTTCTCTCTGAACCCTATTTCTGAGGGTGTGGGATCTCCTCCTCCAGGCAGCATTTTGGGGTTGATTCGCTACCTGTTCAAAGATCCCTCTGTCCTGTTCTCATATTTTTATTCCAATTTCTCCGCAAAGGAACAGTATGTCTGGCTCCTATTCAGCACAACAGGTTATCTTTCGTTCCTGTTTCCTGAAACCCTCATCATCGGCATCCCATACTTCCTTTTTGCGATGCTTTCCACCGATTATGCGTATTACGGATTGGGGTACCAGTACAACGCAATGATATTTCCGGTCGTGTATGTCGCTGTGGCATTCGGCGTTGCGAGGGTTATTAATGCGATATCGAGAGGCTTTGATAGAAATAAGGACGTGCCAAAGGAGAATGCTCGAAAGACACGCAGGAGCGTTTTGAAATACGTCACCATACTTCTGGCAGCTATCATAATATTTTCTTCCCTGTCGGGATTCCCATACGACCCCATTGCACCTCCACAGATATTCATTCCATCAAATGCCATGTCAAACATAGGCCAGCAGAAAATAACGGGTGAGACCACATTCTTGATAGAAATGACGCATAAAATACCGGAGAATGCCTACATTCTGGTTCAAAATAACCTTGCCCCGTTCTTCTCAGATTTCAGGCACATATACATGACTCCTTATTCGATAGGGAGTAATACGTCCCAGTGGAAAATTTTCGATTATTTAGTGTTCACGTACAACGTTGGCTGGGCCGATATCGGTGAGCCAAATATGATGACGGTGGCTGCATTTGAGATTGAAAACCACCTGATGGGTGTATACGCAGAATACGGAAACAGCCTACTGATACTCAAGAAGGGCTACAACTCATCTATGCCGGAATACTACGTGAAGTCTAGCACCATCTATAATGCATCTGACTTCTCCAATTTTATGAACTATGCCCCCATTAAAGGGCAGGTGATACAGCATGCTACTGGTGGACTGCAGACTAGTCTAGGCCTCATTTCTCTGAAAACACCGCTGATCTCTTTTTCACCCCTGAAGCAGCAACGAAATATGTTTCGTTGGTAAACGGCCTCTTTTGCAGCCACGAAAATATCATTGCAAGAATTACCAACACATAGGAAATGTTCCTAGCAGCAAAGTATCATTATCCTCTTAATTTTTTGCAAAACTCAAGGGATGATCCGTAGGTATTTTGAGTTGATGAGATATCGTTGATTGACCTTCAAATTGCTGCGGTCGGAGGTGTTCCGAGATACTGTATGTTGTGTGTAATTGGGCTTTGCCGTTACATTTTCCATATGCTTTCGAGGGAGAGGTGTATCACCTCTGGACTTATCCTATTCGTTCCATTTCAACCCAGAAACAGAATATGCAGTTCCGGTCTTTAATCTGAATGAAAGACTCATACACGGGTAGCCTACACGACTTACGCTGATCAATGCAATTGATTTGTCTTTCATCACTTCCTCCAGACTCATGTTCCCCCCAAACAATACCCAAATACAGAAATAAGCAAAGGATCAAATGTGCTCTTTTCTAGGCCGAATAAAATGTCATTGGTGGGAATGTACGGCTGACACGATAGGTTATACGGCTTCCTGCCCACAGAATACCTGGTGTTCAGGAACAGTTCACCTCGCAGCATAGCGCGATTTCCCCCAGGCCTTTCGGTTTATGGATTCTATGCATCGGCAGGCTCATTCCCGCTCTACAAGAGAAACTGCACATCGCCTTCAATATACAACTATTATAACTACACTGTGGATACCCAATTCTCCCAGACAACTAGTTTCAGCATATCCTTTCCCCAGGGAATCATAAGGCAAACCGAAGCTCACACACGTTGAATACGCGAAGCCTTACACCGTAGGCACAGATTAAGGTAAAGGCTATTCATATCAGCTCTTGTATGTCTTGGCGGTCCTGTTCACGGTAGATCACTCGGGAATCCCTAAGGCTGTGTCTGTATCACCCTCCAGCAACGGGAGCACATGGTATATCTCAGCGGACGTCACCACTTCACCGAACTTAACATCTTTCCCAAATTCTGCGGGCATATACCATCCGTTCCACTACTTCAATTTCAATGGTCTCTACAGTAAGCGAACACAACATATTACTTCTGGTACATACGAGATACGGGGAGGTAGGGAATCACGGAAGCACCAGGCAACCTGTATCTTCTTCAAAAGGAACGAGCTATCTTGCAATTGTAGGCGGCAACGGTATGTCGAACATTTCGATGCTGAACTTCAACGTACCAATAACACTTCTCTTAAAGTCAGATTCCCCCCGGCACATTCTGATTCAATTTAGCTCAATGGCACGGTGTTTAATGTGATGCTTGGGCCTCAGGTAGATGCCCGTTTCCCAATGAACATAACAACCATAGGCTAAATATCTGCCACAGTAACAACAAATCTGACGGATTTCGAATCGTACCACGGTTCAAATATAACACGAACCTATTACCATCAGGAAGAATGCCATCCATATATTTCCTGGATTATCCTACCTCTCTCCTTGCCTTCATATTTATCCATGGGCTCAAACTGATTCCCCTCATATACAGATACTATTTCAAGAGGCACAGGGAGAATGTTCACCGGGTCTCGAGAAGCGTATCTGCGCTGATGTTCATTGCATTCTGGATTTTCCTTTCACTTGGATGGACAGGTTTAATCCCTTTCCTCTACAACTTTGGGCTCTTTAGGATAATGGGCATAATTCTGGGCGTTTCTTTCCTCTTCATGGCAATTACGTATGACTGGAAGCAAAACCTTCAAGGATCCTCTCCAGGGACTTCCTAAATTCTGTCGGGGAAAACCTTGCGACGGATAATGCGATTCTCCTCCTCTGCTCCTCGCCGTAACTGAATGATTTCATTAGAATGTCAGCAACATCCTCCATTGAGTCATATCCTAGTCCGTACTTCCCTTCCTCTACGATATCAATCCACTGCCCTCCTGATTTCGGGACAACAGGCACGCAGCCGTGACCCATGGCTTCTGCTATCGCCATCCCGAAATGCTCCTTTCTATTCAAGCTCAGGATGGTTGAGCTCTCCACGAAGAGTCTCTCTCTCTCAGTCTCACTCAGATCCGTCCTTATCTCCACGTTTCTTCCCCCCTCTCTCCTCAATCTTGCAACCAATTCCTCATCCCCCCTGTTCACGAATCCTGCTACAACAATCTTTATGGAGCTTTTCTTTGCAATCTCTACCACTTTATCTATACCTTTATGCTCACTTATCCTCCCGAACACGACTGCCTGCTCCTTCTTGCTCAACGCATCATTCTTACCCGAAACAATGGGCGGGTATAGAACGTCACCAAGCCTTACTTGGAGACCGAGGAGATCAAACAGATTTCTTGATATGGCCCTTGTATATCTGGAGTTTGGCACAAAAAGCGAACCTTCGTAAACCTTGTACATCCTAAGCAGCCTGAAGGCGAGGGGTGGGATTCTGGAAGTGAGTTCTCCATTTTCATCAAGCCATGGGTCCAAAAAAGAAAAGCCATGCAGTATGTTCAGGTCTCCCTTCTTGATAAAAACATTTGGATGGTTGTTTACGACGAGAGAAAAGTCCTTGGTATCAATCCTCGAAAGCTCACTCTTGAGTCTTATTATCTTCAGGAAGTCCATTATCTTGGATTCGTTTTCGACGAATTCGTACTTCACCCTGAAGGCAATCTTGTCCCTAATTCTTTCTAATCCATCAACGTTTGTCAGAAAGCTTGTATCGTAACCGAGCATTTCCAGTGTGCTTGCCAGAGTGAGTCCGTACATCTGCCCTCCCCCGCGCCTCCTGAAATCATCAATTACGATCGCCTTCACGATTGCCTATGTTCTTCAAAGTCTTATGATTTTCTTTCAGAATATTAGGAGGGGAAAGCATTTTTACAGGCATGATTTTATGCAAGGGATGGAGAGGGAGAGTGAAATTTCTCAGAACAGACGAAAGAGAATAGCTATAATTGGTTCTCCGGACCTCGAGTTTTACGGTGGCACGCAGGTTAGTGTTATAGAATCGACGGAAATACTCTTTTCCATGGGTTTTGATGTTACCGTGTTCGGTTCAGGTACATATTTCGAAAGGAGAAATATTGACCTGGGAGAAAAGATCAGGTATGTTAAGAATGCATTTCCCTTTGACCCCTTTTCCTGGAGAACGGTACAGAAAGTCAGCAGAGGGGTTTCCGAGCCTCTTATAGGCATGTTCACATCTAAAAAAATCATGAAGGTAGTAGGGGATTACGATGGTTACTACTTCACAGCACCAAAATTCATATTCCGTTCAATCTCAGAAAGGATTGACAGCAGAAAGAGGGTGTTGCTGGCAAACCACGGGACGTACCTTGAATTCCTCTCAGCGAGGAAAGGTATCCTTTCTAGGGCATTGATAAATCTCTTCGATTCAATATTCTTAAAGCATGCTAGCAGGGAAAACACCTTCATACATACGCAGAACGCATTCCAGAGGAAACATTATCTTGAAAGGGGGATACCGGAGGAAAAGATATTCCTCATTCCCCAATGTGAAGTGGATTTTTCAAAATTCTCAGTGAAGAACAATGACGACTTCAGAGTCCTCTTCCTGAACAGGCTTTCTACAGACAAGGGCGCTCACCTAATACCTATGATTTCCAATAGGTGCAAGGGGATAAATTTCGTTGTTATCGGAGGCGGTCCGCTGCTCAACCAAATAAGGTCAAGTGCGGGCGACAATGTGAGGCTGACCGGATTTTTATCTGAGAGTGACAAGCAGAGGGTAGTGGAAAAGTGCGATGTCATCCTTAACCTCTCCAGCTACGAATCGCTGAGCATATCTTCCATTGAGGGCCTTGCTGCGGGCCTAAGGGTCATATCAAAGGAGAGGACATCCGGTCTTTCCTTCATAGCTGAAAGCGTTGAAGGGTCTGTGTACTTCGCTGGAGGCAGCATTCAGGAGATATGCGAAATGCTGGAGAAACTCAGGCGTGAGAAGGAAGCAGACCCATTTAATTTCCATGAATTGAAGGAAGGAATCAGAAAGAGAGCTGAGGCCATATTCGACAAGAATGTGATAAACAGGAAGATGGAAGGGGTGTTCAGTACGGTATTCGGTTCTGTAATGAAAGATGGAGATGGAATTCCTAAAATGCCCCCGTCCATCTCCGAGCGGGATGACTGTTAGATAAAGTATTTAGTGATAGACAAATTCCGCATCCATGGGAAGAACAGGACGAATTGCCATAGTGGTGCTGTTCATTGCGTTCATGCTCTCTCCTTCCTTCGCAATGCTGGATACGCACTCAGGAACAACTACCCAAAATTCTATTTCAGCGACATATACGGCACCATCTGCTTCCTCCCAGTACTACAGGGCAACATTTTCCGAATCCGGCCTCTCGGACCAGAACTGGTCTGTTACATTCAGCGGAGTGAAGGTGAGTACAATCAACGACTCAGTTTCGTTCTATGTCCAGTCTGGGAATTATTCCTACTCGATTGGAGGACCTTCAGAGATCGGAA
>JAKATW010000016.1 GCA_021827945.1 Thermoplasmata archaeon | reverse complement strand
TCTTCATTATAAAAGAATATATTCTGGCCGGTCCAATTTTGGGCTTTATGGGGTTTATTGATGTCTGGGCATATGATTCCTTTTTGAATATCCCGGGCCTAGTTTTAGTGTATGACCAAGGCAATCCCACGAGACACAGGCCGAGGTTCACAATCCCCGATTCTCGATCAGCAATAGGGGTAAGATTGCCTGAGATTTTGTCACTAAGAGGAGAAGTAATCAACAAAGGAAAAAAGGCTGGGGATTACTGTCAGATTAAATTAAAAATACTAGAAAGACCTATAATTGAGGCGAAAGATTGCGAAGCTCCCAGTAGAGAGTTGGATGAGTATACCTACTTGACGTGGTGCACCACTCAAGCACTCGGTCAAACAGTGACCCCAGGTGGAAACGACCTATTTAATATAGCTTTTCAATTCTTCGAGTTTACGGCGGGAGATTCACAAAATGGAAAACTGCAGGAGGCCAATTGGCACGACTCTCCGAGGTGCGGACCAATTATTGCATACGTCGCATGTTTCGATCCTTCTGGAAATTACAGTTGGTCAGGGTATCCCATACAGTATGGGCTCATTGCAGGCAGATATAAGATAAGAATCGGCGTGTTCCCTAAGAATACATCTCCTACATACCAGAGCTACCATCTGGATGTTTCGAACACAGGCTTAGATCTTACTACGACAAGTTGAGGAAAGCGCTCTGCCTTAAATTTCCACCAATACCCGCCCTTCCATCTGCTTCCATCCTCGTAAGTCCCCTTAGTGGTAGGCCTATAATGATCCGTCACAAAATTCGGTTCTCCAAATATACCTAACATCTCAGGATCATTCAAGTTTCCTCATATCTATCCTTTATGAGTTTTGTCAGTTCTCCATCGATATTTCCATACACAAAAGAATCCAGGATGTGCTCCATCTCCTCTTTACTCAGTTTGAAGAGTTCCTTAGCTATCAGGATTTCAAGTTCGGATCTTTTCTGTTTGTTGGAGGGATCCTTCATTAGATTCTTAGCTAAGGAAATAATTCTTTTCTTAGATTCTCCCGATGCATCTGGAATTGGAAGTTCATAGATAAAGAAGAAATTAAGATGCGAGGTAATTCTTTGTCGAACGTAGTAATCCATAGTGAAACTGTTCAGGAGCCCGAGCAAATAATACTCTCTTTCCTCATCAAAGATTTGAACGATCTGTCCATTTTCCATTTTGTAGTTAAATGGCTCTATATACGGCAGCGTATTAGCTAGGAAATTCCCTTTAAGTATAACTGAAGAAATCAAGCTCCTTTCGTTTGTGGAACTTCCTATATCCCTAAACGCCACTCGACTTACTTCATAATCGAACAAAAGCTTTCCACTTGAAAGAAGAGAAATGATATCTGGTCTTTTGACCAATTCATTTTCACTCGATTTCACCTTTACGTATATTGAATTTACTTGGGACCTAATGAGTTTTTTTCTGCCATCCTCTTCATTTATCCAGTATTTATTTTTGGAGTAATTAGAAGAGTATTGACTTATCATTTTCCCCTCGTAAAGAGCTATTCCATTTTCACGAGGTTCCGTAATGAACAGGTCCTTATCATTAGTTTCGTGAAACTCTGTCGATATGCCGATTTCAAGCTGAGAAAGCAGTGGATGTTGATCTCTAATCTTTCGTACAACTCCTATATCATACCGCGACCTGAATTCAGTTATGCCCAGAACATGAGGAGAAAGCAGTGGAATTAGGTTTATAGGGTAATTAAATGATTCCTCAATTTCTTCCCACTTGTTCACATAGAATCTTGCTTTGAATGGCCTTCCCGTCTTTTCTCTTGTCGTGAAAAGCATATCGAACTTGAACTGTTGATGAATATTGGGAAACCACACCCCTCTCCTATTCTCAAATGAAATTAACTCCTCCAATTGCCAGTTGTTCAGTATCTCTTCCCTTAGCTTAAACGAGCCTTCGTCTGTATGAAAGTTGGAGGGAACAAGTATCGCAAAGCAATCTTTTGAAAGCTGTGTGAACCTTTCCATAAATGTCTTTTGGAGGGAAGTGTCTCCCTTCCCCTGTAAATGATAATGTGTCCTTATGAACTTGGAAAGTGAGTAGATGCCTTGTTCATATTGTTTCCACTTCTCTGCAACCTCTTTATCTTTCAATTTCTGCTCAAAAAGGCTTTCAAAGTCTTTCCCGCTGATAGAGTATTTGGATACTTCTCCAAACATTTCTGGGTGTCTATGTGCAAACTCCTTCTTGACTGGTTTCAGGTTGTTCCATGGAGGATTCCCTATTAGACCTGAAAACACTCCAGTTCGATTTTGAAGAGGCTCACCCGTGTCGTCGAAGTAGAGGAAGAAAAATTCCAGAGGATAGAATAACGGATTCTCGAGGTCTGGATGGGACTTGATAAATTCTTGCTGCAGTAAGGCTCTAAGAGGCTTTTTCATTTCTTCTATTTCTTCAGCTAGGTCAGCGTTTGTGGGATCCTCTAAATATTCATTCCTCAGCCTAATAAGCGATACGATCTCAGTCTTGGCTCTTTCCTTGAGGAGGTCTGTCACGAAGTCGTCTGGTAGCCCTACAATGGAATTACCGTTCACAAAGTTCACTTTCAGGTCAGGGAGTATATGGTTAACGGATTGAGGAAGACTCTGGAAGTAGAATGACTCCGGGTTCAGTTTCACCGTTTCCTTCCAGAGATTGACTTTGGCAACATTCAAAGCCATACTGTCAAGGTCACATCCATAAATATGGCGCAAGATTATCTTCGAAAGGAGAACTCTGTCTATTCCTCTCATCTGACCGTTGAAGCCGAGGATCTCTCTCAGCTGCTTCACTTTATCTATTCTCTCTCTTTCTGGTTCGGATATCTCCTTCAGTCCCAGTTGGTTGACCCATTCAGTCTTCGGCTTAATGTCAGAATAAACCTTTGTAATCTCCCTGAGTACACTTATAAGGAAGGCCCCAGACCCGCATGCGGGATCGAATATCGTGATGTTCACAAGCTTCCTGGCCAATTCCACAGCTTCATCGTACCTTTCTTTTTCCATGTCTCGAATCAGCTCATCCCTCAATCCACCAAAAAGATGCTGAACGAGATCAGAGGCCATTTTTCCAGTAATCTGATTGGGGGTGTAATATATGCCTGACTCTTTCCTATTCTCAGCAAGGAAGGTTTCGTATGACTTCCCGAATACGTCCTCATTTATCAGCCTGAAATTGTAAGAATACAATCCTCCGGAGAATAAAGTTGGTTCATCTACAAATCCCGCAACAGCCCTTAGAGTCTTGAGTAGTTTCGCATAGCTCTCATCGGAGTCTTTGAGTCTGGAAAGTATGCTGTTGGAAGGAACAAATAACTCGGTATCGTAATACTCATAAAGAAACTCATCCAATTCCTTGAAGAAATTCTTCACAACTGCTTTGGGCCCCTTGGCACTCCATTTATTGAAATTTCTGGAAAACATATCCCAGGTTTCCCTGTAGTCTATTATCAAGAAATCTTCAAGAGTCAGGGCGAAGATCAGCTTGTTCAGCAAAAGGACGCTACTGGCCTGTGGGTCGTCATTCCAATCCAACTCTTGCAGATAACCGTACCACTTCTTCAAGTCGTTGAAGAAGAATTTATCTAGGTCCCTCTTCTCCAGCTCTTCAGTAACTCTTCTCAGGTAGTCAGAGATATTCTTCGTTACCGAAATCGCTTCGATGAATTCCCTGAAAGTTTCCTTCTTGGCGGGTTCGAACTTAGTTATGCAACCCTTGTCGAAAATGTAGGTATCCTGGAGATTGGTTAGAACGACATAATCAACTCCCCAACCCCCGTTTCCCCCCAGGATGTACCTTATTATCTGATTTGTTCTGGTATTGGTAACATCCTCAACAAGCTGGTCGAATTCCCTTGAAAGAGGATTAAGCTTCCCATTCCTGTCATGCAACGGCTTGAGTTCCAAGGCAACTGGTGGTCCTATCTCCCTTGATGACGGTAGAATGAAATCTACCCACCCCCCTCCAACCCTTCCTTCAGGAAAGTTCTCTATTCCAGCCTCCTGCATTATGGGTTTTAGCAGCTTTTCAGAAGCTGCGGACTCCGGTTTTGACAGAACAAGGGATTTCAGGTAGTCCATAACATACTTAGATTCCTCGTCACCTATGAGGGTTGTATTACCCAGCTTGACGTTCTTGTACAATGTTTCAAGGTCGTCCAGCAGTTTTGCTAACTGTTTATTTGATATTCCATGCTTAACTACTGAAGTTGCCGATTGAGGTGATCTTTTGGTAATCTTCTTCTTGGGCATATTTTTACATCTCCCTTATCGCAGACCGGTACATCTTGTCTGCTATGCTGTAGTTCCTTCCATTCTTTTCTATCATGTACATCCTTTCCATCCTGTCGAGGAATTTGGTCAGAGACGTTGGAGAGACGTTGGTCTCCGTTAGCATCTCGTTGAAGTGGGATTCAATACCCATCATCTTGAGGGCCTTCTTCCTCCACGCGGATCCTGCTATGGCCTTTCCGAGTTCCGTTTTGGCCACAGTCTTGGCATCCGCCTCGGCCTTGCGAAGGGACGCCTCGTGAGACCTGCCGTCTTCCCTCCCTCTTCCATAGTAGTTCAGCCACCCCGTCAGCGTCCCCAGGCGGGCGGTGACGTCGTCAATTTCCTCGTCGGTGAAGGGGACTCCGCAGCCCTTCAATCCAGCCCTCAGGTATTCCTTAGCAAGGGACTCGGACCAGGGCTCGAGGACGACCTCGGCGGGGGGCCTTCCTGCGAGGGGTTCGTCCCCCTTCGGTTCCTGCAGTGTCTTCATGAGCCCTATGGCGGACCCGGTGAAAATGAATACCAGATTCTTGCCCTCCATCATCAATTTGTGGAACGTCCCCTTGAGCTCGTTGATTCCGCTAGCTACAGTCTGGAATTCGTCCAGCACAATGATGATCTTCTTCCTTGGAAGATTGTTAAGGACATAATCGATGGCTTTCATTGTCTTCGAACCCGGGGTGTAACCAATTTTCACCCTACTTATTTCTATGTTGAACCTTGATGCGATATCCTCAGCCCTCTCAATGAATCCCTTAGGCATCTGCATGTACAGCATCGAGAAAAGGTCTTTGGCAGTCTTTGCCTCACCAAGGTCCACGTAGAGAACGTTCCATCCTTTTCTCTCGTAAGAGTCGAGGATCGCCCGGGCGAGGCTTGTCTTTCCTACCATCCTTGGCCCCAGTATAGATAGCCAATCACCTCTGCCAATGACGCCCTGTATCTGCTTGACTTCCTTCTCCCTGTCATAGAGCTCCGATATCTCTGCACGCGGCTTCATGGAAAAGTTCACTACACCCTGCATATCACTGCACCCAGTGTAGCAATATTTCATCGAGATTTAAGGTTTTGCATGGTGCAGACGTTGTAATTTTATTGTCAATTAAACTATAAAAACGGCTAAAAAACTACAAAACCGTCGTGGGTCAAACAATGACATTTAGTAATACCCCTTACTTCAGTAATCCCTTTAACATAAAGCCTTGCGCATAAAGGAATGCCCCCTCTCTCAAGAGGATAGATAATAATTTAGGCGAGACGTTGTTCCTAATCGGATGGCTGAATTTTCAGTGTAGCGACACTGGTTTCAGAATAGCATAGGCCCGCTGCAGTTTCTGTTGCGAATCCCACTGGGCCCGTTAGTGTCGATCCCTTTATATTTTTCAGGAGACTGATGTGACCATTTATAAGGACGTATCACCAAAACTTTCACCCATGCAAGAGGTCGCTATGCTTTAAGAGTCTGAGACGATGAAGAACGGATGGAAAGATAACGAGGAGTCTGATGGCAGCAATAAAGTTAAGCAGTTTCTTTTGTTAAAACAAACATGGCGGATGACAGCATTATTCTTAGGAAATGGAGTGGAAGAATAAGGACAACTGATGAAGAAAAGTATGGTGCCTATGTCGTCGAGACGGGAATGAAGGACTACGATAGTACGGAAGGGAATCTTGGATACCAGATGATGATGCGCCCCATGGGAGATGGTACCAGTGAAGTGACCACGATCAGCTGGTGGATTTCGATGGAAGCGATCCGGAGATTTGCAGGTGATCAGCCTGAGCTTGCACGCTATTACCCTGAAGACGATAAATTCTTGCTGGAGAAACCCAAGTATGTAGAACATCACAGGGTAATTGCAGGCCGAGTCAATCTTTCAGTCTGATCTTCAGAGCATAAGACTGCATCAAAAGTCTATTTGCTTTGATTCTGATCCTATCAATTTTCCTTGAGATGATAGTGCTACCCAGAGACATAGGAGAGGATTAGTAAGAGAGAGTTTGAATTTTCGGCCAAAAAGGTTGGAAGGTTCAAAAAACCTTCCAAGTAGTAAAGTAAAATTAATTCTGACTATGCCTTCTTCTGTCCAATCGGAAACAGTGGTAATGGTGCTTTGAATCCCGCTTTTGTCCATCTGTCGTTGATTACAAGTGCTCCGGCAAGATATGTCGTAAAGATTACGTCGATTATACCAACAATTCCTGCTGGATAGACTGCTCCCGGCATTGCACCGAGTAATGTCCCGCTATCAGTCAAACTCAGTAGAGGTATTGCCCAGAGTATGAACACTATCAACAAGAAAAACAGCATCAGGTTGTGGATCAAAGTCATTTTGAAACTGCCGATCCAGTAAAAAAACGTCATGAATACAAAGGCAAGTGCCATCATTCCGACAATATGTGCATGCATCAAATCTGATATCCAGCCGAGTTTCAGTACAAAGGTCAAGACCGCAAAGTTCAGGAAAAATCCAGCGTAGGTTCCAAACGCAGTAGCGCCGAAAGAGTTTCCGTTGTTGTATTCCCAGTTTGCTGCGACCAAAAGAAGCAGGCCGCTGAAGACGAGTGCGGGGGCCATCAGTGCTAGGTGCTCATCCCAGTTGAAGATCCCAAGGGCATAGAACGACAGTATCATTAGTCCGAAGCCGTATGCGAATATACCCAATGAGGTCGGGTCTCCTTTCGTTGTTCCATTTGTCACTACATTCACCTCCTGTAGAGGAATGAAAATTACGTTGTGAATATAAAGCGGATTCCCTTATCAGTAAGAGGTCAGTCTTTTGTGCTTGACAATCATATTTGACCATACCCAGTTTCAGAAACATGAGTGCTATGAGAGATCAACCTATATCCT
>JAKATW010000046.1 GCA_021827945.1 Thermoplasmata archaeon | reverse complement strand
TTGATGAGGAGGGCTAAGTCATAACAAGGTATCCGTAGGGGAACCTGCGGATGGATCACCTCCTAAGCTTGGAAGGATTCTCTTCCCATCTACGTTCTTTTTTTTTGAGATCAGATGTCTTGGACATAAGGTCATTTCATTTCTAGATGAACGACTTTCATAGCTTCCGAAACAAGTGACGGAATACCCGGTTATGGATTCAGTAACCTTTATAGATTCACTTTCAATTTAAAGTTACGATCAATCTGCAAAATATCCCACCTAATAAACCACCGCATTACCGTAAAAGCAGGAAACCGGTGATTATAGCTATGGTGATCGTAGTTGCAATAGTTCTAGTATCAACATCTGTTGTTGTATTGACTAATCATCTTCACGTGGGTACGTTCTCCGACAAGGAAATAAGTTCTAATGCTGGTCAGACTCTAGTCGAGAACAAGGGAAACAACACAGCAGTCTATTCAGGGTTCCTTCCTGCTGAAAGACTGGCAGTTAGGTATTTTAACGAATCTAATGGGTCCGGTTTAGTGCTAGTTGTTTCAGTCGAATTTAGCAATCTCTCCCAATCGAAATCATTATATGTTTATACGATGAATGAGTGGCTTAACCTGAATTACAAAATTAGTTCACGATGGAATAATGGGTCATATAATGGATTCATATTCAATTCAGTGTTCTATGAATATGGAAATCTATATGCAATGGTGGCTTCTGGATATTCAGGTTCATTTGCATTCTACATTTACGATTCTGGAGTAAAGCTCTCTGATGTTACTACTCTAATTCACGATGAAATCCAGGCGATGACAAGTTAATCATATGTCTCTTCTCGGGCCCCTTATTGTAGTAGTGAAACTTCTGGGAAATTCGTATATAGATGCTTCTACCTCAATCTACTGAATGAGGTGGTTGGTTATTTGAAGGGCAGAACGAAGGCAATATTAGTGGTTCTCCTGTCTATTTCTGTAATATATCTCGTAGGTTTCCCCACTATTCCTCCCTTTGAAAGCTACCAGATTTTGTTATCAGCGGACATAGTCAATCAGAACATTGAACCCGGAATCAATGTCTCATTGACTGTGACATTGACCAATATTTGGTTCACTACTTACCTTCCAAAGGCTGGTTACGGTCAAAAAGGAGAGGTCTTTTTAGGCGGACTTTGCACTTTCGATCCTGTTGGTTTTGCTGTATACAGGGGGAACATATCTATCTCTGATCTAAGATACGAAGAACCGCTCAACTTGACAAACCCGAGTGTTATAGTAATGATAAATTGTCCTGAGATCGGATTCTCTCCACCCATTTATCGATTAAACGGTTTTACTTCAATCTCTTATTCGTCTTCATTCGGGGGATACTGGATTCCAGTTCCTCCTTACACTGGGAATCAACTTAATCAAACATACGAACATATCGACTTCCAACAAGGTATGTATTCTGTCTTAGTAGAGAACGCATGGGGGGCTATGTTTTTGATCCACTTCAAAGTCAATTGACCTAGTTTCCAGATAATATGAGCACACCAGATTGCATCTCAACTCTGAAAGGTTGAATCATCCTCTTGGACTAGAGAGAACTAAGTATTGGAATTAAGAAAAGGATTTTAACGAATGGACGATTAACAAAATGGTGCACTATGCTCAAAGTTGGAATTAATGCCTATGGAACCATTGGAAAACGAGTCGCAGACGCAATTACCAAGCAGGATGACATACAGGTCACAGGAGTCGTCAAGGCACACCCAAACTACATGTCCTACGTTGCGAGCAAGAGATTCAAACTTTTTGTTCCTGATAACAGTGCATTGAAAGCCTTTGAGAATTCAGGAATTAAGGTTGAGGGAACCTTAGAGAATCTGATGGACGATTCAGAACTTATTGTCGATTCGACTCCAGAGGGGCTGGGGGAAGAGTATAAGAAAACGTATGATAAAAGGAAAATAAAGGCTATTTTCCAGGGAGGGGAAGATCATGAGCTTACAAATCTATCCTTCAATGCTTATGCCAACTACAAAGAAGCGTGGGGGAAGGACTTCGTTAGGGTTGTTTCATGCAACACCACGGGTCTTATAAGAACGCTGAATCCCCTGACAGAGTTCGGAAAGATAAAGGTCAGGGCAAATCTCGTAAGACGGGCGACTGACCCGGATGATTACCAGAAGGGGCCAATTAACTCCATTGTACCCGAACTGAAGATTCCGTCCCATCACGGTCCTGATGTTGCATCTGTTATCAAGGGACTGGACATACAAACGATGGCAGTGAAAGTGCCAACCACACTGATGCACCTCCATTTTGTCAACGTTGTTTTCCCGAACGAAGCGAGGGTGGAGGAGATTATCGGTAAGTGGAAGAGCTACAGGAGAATCTCATTTGTTTCTGGCAAAGATGGGGTGAAGAGTACATCACAGTTGATGGATATCGCAAGGGAAACAGGCAGGGAGAGATCTGACCTGTTCGAGATAATACTTTGGAAAGACTCGGTAAGCGTGAAGGGTAATGAATTGTTCTATTATCAGGCCGTCCATCAAGAGAGTGACGTGGTTCCCGAGAATATAGATGCAATGAGATCGATGTTCCAGCTGAAAGAGAAGCAAGATTCAATAGACAGAACTGATAAGACATTAAGGATTGGTGAGCTGGTATATGGCAGATAAAATAAAAAAAATCAAGGATATAGAAGACCTGACGGGAGTAGGCGAATCAATAGCAGAGAAACTTAGAGAGTCTGGATATTCTGACATCATGAGCCTGGCGGTTGCTTCTCCAAGGGACGTTGCCGATGCGACAGATATTGGCGAGAACGTTGCGGCAAAGATTATCATGTCTGCGAGGAAGGCTGCAGATATCGGAAACTTCGAGTCGGGCGACGTACTCCTAGAGAGGAGAAAAGAGATCAAGAAGCTCACATCAGGTTCAAAAGCTCTTGACGACCTTCTTGGCGGGGGACTGGAAACAGCTGCAATCACTGAATTCTTCGGTGAATATGCTTCAGGAAAGACTCAGATAATGCATCAGCTAGCGGTTAATACAACGTTACCTCTTGAGAAGAACGGACTAGCGGGTGAAGTGCTCTTTATCGACACTGAGAATACCTTCAGACCGGAAAGAATAGTTCAAATGGCCAAGCACATAGAACTGGATCCTGTAGAGGTTCTCAAGAAGATCCATGTTGCAAGGGCATATAATTCAAGTCATCAGATCCTGCTGGTAGAGAAGGCGTATGAACTCACTGGCAAGTATCCAGTCAAGCTGTTGATAGTGGACTCACTTACAGCTCACTTCAGGGCAGAATATACAGGCAGAGGAACGCTAGCAGAGAGACAGCAGTTGCTCAACAAACACCTTCACGATTTACTCAGGTTTGGAGATATTTACAATTCTGCTGTCGCAGTTACAAACCAGGTTGCAGCGAGACCGGACGTATTCTTCGGAGATCCGACTCAGTCGGTGGGAGGAAATATAGTGGGTCATGCCAGCACATATAGAGTATATCTTAGAAAATCAAAGGGCGGTAAGAGAATTGCAAGACTGATAGACTCTCCGCACCTACCGGAAGGGGAAGCAGTCCTGATGGTATCAGAGAACGGTATATCTGACAGTATCTAATCCATAATATTTACGAAAGAGACAGATCCGAGCTCCTCTCTTTTTTTATTTTTGTACCTGATAAGCCTCTGCGGAGGAAACCTTCCAAGAGGGAATATTATCCTACCGTCCGGGACAATAAGTTTCTTCAAGAATTCTGGCTCACTATTGAAGCTTGCAGTGGAAATTATGAGATCGAATTTACGAGTGAGGCATACTCTGTTTATGTTACCCACCAACAAGTCCACATTCGTTCTCCCATACTTTGATATATTGGTGATTGCCCATTTGGACAACTCAGGTATGCATTCCAGTGTTACTACCCTCCTACAGAGGAAGGACAGGATCGCCGTCAGGTATCCACTCCCGGTTCCTATCTCCAGGACGACCTGGTCTTCCTTGGGCTCACCATAGTTCACGAAGATTGCTTCCATGTGGGGAGCAGATTGCATCTGGTTAAAGGGGATTGGAACTGGTTCATCTACATCCGAAAATTTCTTATATTTGTCAGTCAAGAAGTCAGATCTATCAATCAGGTCAAATGCATCAGCGTATGCTGAATTCTCAAGGAAACCCTCTTCGCTGAGGACACTTCCCCAGTGCTTCAAAATTTCACCGCGGTTGCAGACAAGTCGTACGTGTCTACAAGCGTCCCAATGGCAGGTTTGGGATTGAAATTCATCATCCTCTGATAGTTCGTCTGCTCCTGGAACGTGGAAGCGTTTATCGCAAGAATTCCCTTGTGAGTCGTTATCGAATGGCTGTGAACATGTCCTGTAACCAGGACATCAGGAACGGGGTCTATCAGATAGTAATCTGACTTGAGAGGAATGAACGAAAGGTTCTTTCCATACTCTGGGGCCAGATGTCCTCTCTTCAGCATTTCAACCATTACTTTGTCCGTGTCGTTAAGCGTCATACCCGGAATTGCCTCCAGAAAATCGAAAATTGAGGTTCCGTGATAGAGGAGGAAAATCCTGCCCCCGATTTCCACCCAAACTGGATTTGATAGAGAAGTAACATTGGGAGGAAACATTGCGTTGATCTCCTTTGGCAGAGGATTCTGTGGCTCAGTCGGATAGACTATGTCATGGTTTCCCGGTATCACTATGACTCTCACGTTGCTGTTGAACCTTGAAATGAGTCCTGCAAACTTCCTGTATTGGAGGTTAATATCGTTTATTGCCAGATCACTTTCCTGATCTGGATACACACCTATGCCGTCTACCAGGTCTCCATTCATAACAACGAATGATACTCCCTGGGTGTTGACGTAGTCAATCATGTTCAGGAAGCTATCTTCGATGAAGTTCTTTGAGCCGACATGGATATCGGAAACAACCATTACCTTTACACTGCTTCCATTTAAGCTGGGTTCTTTCGAGACCTCAGGCCGGTATACATTCTCAGCGAAAATAGCAGTGCCATCCCTGCTGAACTGACCTGATACTCCGATGACCTCGTCCTTGATTATCACGTCCTTGTATGTTTTAGGTAGGATCACCTTTATGGAACTGGTCTCGTCTTCTATCTCCAGTATTCCGTATCCTGTCGTTGGCGCGCTGTATTCAGCAACCATACCTGATGCAAATACAACTCCATTGTCTCTCTTGACCTTGGAGATGGGAGAGAAAAAGTGGTTCTTGCTCCTTTCATTGAGTTTGGAATGCAGAAATTGGTATCTGTTTCTGAATATATCGACAAAGCTTTCGCTTATACCAGGGTAACCGTCCAAGTGGAATTCCTTGACTATCGAAAACTCGTTGACCGTAGGCAGGTCAGATAGGGCGAAAATTGGAGACGAAAAATCGATCTTCTTTTCGTTCTTGCGGATGTACTCAATTCCCCCTCTCTTCTCAATTTCTGCTATCGCTTTCTCCTCTATCAGACACCCTCTGTCGAGAAAAAATTTTTCGATGTCCTCACTCATTGAGGTGCTAATAATCGGTTAGTAAAAACATTTGCTCAATGTCTTGGTACCACCTTAACTTCTCTACTTTCTGAAGTAGTAAAAGCTCATATAAGAATAAAAATTCGTTATATGTGGACCAGAACTTGCTATTCAATAAGGATACAAGGATTTTCGCATTCGACGACTCTCCTTTCACAAGAGAAGATGAATTCACCTCGATAGTTGGAGTAATCATGCGGAAGGATCTCTATATAGAATCTCTTTCAAAAGGCAGGATAAGAGTAGATGGGGATGATGTGACAGAAAAAATGATAGAGTTGGTGTATGAAAGAGGATCAGGGGTAAGAGTGATTATGACGCAGGGAACTACGTTTGCCGGTTTCAACGTGCTCGACATCAATAGGCTATTCAACGAAACGGGAACACCGATCATAAATGTCGTAGATCACAGACCAGACATGGACTCTATAAGAGAGGCACTCAGGAAATATTTCGATGACTGGGAGGCCAGGTATTCTGTACTGTCGGAGAATTTCACACGATTCAATTCTCTTTACGTCCAATCTCTGGGGATTGAGCCCGATACCGCAAACAAATTCATAGAAATGATGACCGTGAACGGAATTATTCCGGAGCCTTTGAGGATTGCAGATATGGTGGCTGGCATTTGTTGAATCAGACAGAATCGAGTTTCGCGAGTCTGATATCCTTCCTTCTCCTCTCTAGGTACTTGTAAACTGTACTGTGTTGGTTTCCTCTCAGTATCATCATGACGCTCTCCCTGGAGATCTGATTCTGGATATAATCTCCAATGAGTGCTGCGGTATCGCCATATATCGAAACGTAAGATTCTGACAACTCCTCGATGAGTCTTCTAGTTTTACCACCAGTCCCAATCAATCTCGCTCTCACAGTCTTTGTCCTCTTCGAGTTTTTCCCAGTAAAATCCTTAAGTTCTATTACCTCCAGATAAGTCCCAGTATCAAAAAGCCTGAAAGCTCTCTGTGGTGAGAAACCACGGCCAATGGCCCTGATAACGTCCCTCGTTCTGAGAGTCATCTCTGGATCCGTTGCCTGACTGTCATCGATTGTTACATCTCCGCTCGAGGAGTCGATCGTCAAAGTCACCAGAGATCTCCTTTCGATCTCAAACTTTGTTTCCCCGTTCTTTCCGACTAATACACCAATCCTCTCCTGTGGAATTCTAACGGAATACATTTGACTCACCTGCAGTATACGCCCGCACTCTTTCTACATCTAGTTTATACCCAAATTTATTAAAAAATCTTGTCATGATACCCACATCTCTTTTAAGAAGAACTGAGGACATGACATCGTCAGTTTGAATGGCCTGAGCTATATCTATCATGTATGGTTTCTTTCTGTAAATGAGGAAATTGTACTCACTGAGGTCACCGTGGACAAGTCCAGCCTTGGTGTACAGAGTTCGTATAGATCCCAGAGTCAGTTTAACGATATCTCTAGTTATTTCACAGTCTTTCATAAGTGGAGCAGGTATGCTCTTTGTTCCTATATACTGCATTACAAGGACATTCCCTACCACCTTGACGGGTCTTGGTGCCAGTACTCCAGATTCTGATGCTAGATCCAGATTTCTGAACTCCCTGTGAGCCCACTGGGCTATGAACTTTCGCTTGTTACCAGTGTTCTCAATACCCCATCTCTGGCCAGCATATCTGTCGATATTTTTGAATGTT
>JAKATW010000135.1 GCA_021827945.1 Thermoplasmata archaeon | reverse complement strand
CTTCCATCCAAGGAAGCGGTCAGGACGTTCCTTCCGCCATATAGTCTGGGCAATAGAGTATTGCATCCAGATAACCCAATCTCCATAGCGCCCCAGGTCAATGAGGACTGGGTTATGGAGCTGAGAAGACAGAACTATGATGCAGCGAAAAGGTCCAGGGAGGTGATCATAGAGTCATACAAAGAATACGAGAACATCTTTGGTATCCATTATGACAATCCTTTTGTCGAGGAGTTCGAAGTAGAGGATGCGGAGTCTGTACTCATCGGAATGGGAAGCACATCCGTAGTGGCTAGATCCGTCGTGAGGGAAATGAGGTCTGAAGGGAAGAAGGTTGGTTTCCTGAAATTGAGATGGTACAGACCATTTCCATCTGAAGATCTCAGGCGATCTCTCAATAGCTCTGTAAACGTAGGAATCATGGATAGGAATTTTGCAATGGGAGCTCCAGACGGGCAAGCTATTACTGCCCATGACATCAAATCTAGTCTGTATGATTCCAGTAACCATCCGAAAGTAACGGACTTTATTGCAGGACTCGGGGGTCGAGAGATCTCCAAACGAGAGATAAGAAAGATGTTCCAACTTCTGGAGAGCGGGAAGGATGAGAGAGTTAACTGGATCGGACTGAGGGAGTGATGGAGGTGAAAAAATGACAGAACAGAGAACAAGGGATGAAGTAGAGTTCAAGGATACAAAGCTGTACAAGGGTGTCCATTCGGTAGATCTGGAAGAATTCTATACGTCTGGTCACAGAACTTGTCAGGGATGCGAGAGTGCACTTGTGATGAGAGGTTTTGCAAAGGCAGCGGGACCCAGAACGATTGTCACTGGTGCTACGGGGTGCATGTACGTTGCGAATACCAGTTACATGACTACCCCTTGGATAGTTCCCTGGATGCACACACAACTTGCCGCGGGAGGAGCTTCTGCGGTAGGAATGGCTGCTGGTGTAAAGGCATTGATGCGCAAGGGCAAGATACCAAGAGAAAAAATAAATGTGATCAATTTCTCAGGGGATCTTGGAGGAGGAGATGAAGGTATATCTGGGATTTCTGGAGCACTTCAGAGTCCATACGACCTCCTGATCATTATCTATGACAATGAGTCTGCAGCCAACACCGATATTCAGGCATCGGGCCTGACTACTTGGGGGGCCCAGACAACTTTTACACCAACCGGAACAAAGGAGAGGATAATGCAAAAACGGTGGAAGAAGAATCTAGCGGCGATGATGGCTATCGGTCACCCAAACGTGAATTATATCGCAACCGCGTGCGCAACTTTCCCTACTACCGATTACCTGAACAAAGTGAAGAAAGCGCTTGACGCAGGGGGCCCCACTCTACTTCATACAATTGACCCATGTCCAAAGGGGTGGGACTATCATCCTAGGTACTCCAATTTACTGGGGGAACTTGCTGTCAAGACAGGAATATTCGCAGACTACGAAATAATCAAAGGGAAAGTGAAGTACACTTACGACCTAAGAAAGAGGGAGAGACTGCCAGTAAAGCAGTATCTGGAAAAACAGGGAAGATTCAGTCATTTCATTGAAGAGGATTATGACTATGTCCAATCAATGGTGGATGAAATGTGGGAAGACTGGGAACTTCCCGGTATACTCCCAATCAGAGGAGGATTGGCAGTAGAAAAATAGAGATCTAACGGAACAGATGTTCTTAGCGCGACAATTGCGTATGTCCTTCCTCACTGACTCGCTAGCCTTGACCTCAGAATAGGCTGCTTGAGTTTTCGGCAATCATGCCAGCTGGATTAATAACGTCTCCAACCAGAGTCTGTATGCGTGCAGTGTTAGTAGATAAGTTCACAAGCGAAATCATCTTCTTTTTCACATCATCGCCTGGGTAGTTGGAGACTATGTATAGCGCATTCATGATGTTCCTGCTATCATCCCCGCTCCCCAGGACAATACGTTTTGATCTTCTCAGGTCCAGGGTAGAGATTATCTTTTCCATATTATCGTCAATCTCAAGAAAGACCATCTTTTCAGTTATTAGGAGTTCCTTTGACTTGTCGTCTAGAGCTACAATCAAAAGCTCGTCTCGCAGGACGAGCTTATTAAGTAGAGGTACCAGGAGAGGATTGAAGTCCACGAATAGAACGTAATCGTCCATCAACCTGCCTTCCACTTTCTGTATCACTCTAACCACCCTTCTTCCTCTCTCATATATCAAGGGACCAACTATAACTGTTACTGCACCGAAGAATGAGCCTATACCAACGATGGACATCGCTATGCTAAAGATCTGGGAGGTTCTTGTAATGGGCAGAATATCTCCGAACCCAAGTGTTGTCACAACCTCTCCCGTATAGTACAGGGCTCTCGATGCGTCGGTTATCTTTGGTTTAAACTGGTCTCCTAGCAGTAGGGTACCTATTACCCCTATGAGGAGTACCATCACTATAATGATGATAGAAATGGTTATCTCTGGTCTATCGAACAGTCTTGTGGGAAAGTTGTAGTACCTGTAGTTCTTGATGAGAAGGGCAACTGAAGCCACGGAGACAATCAGCAGAGGTATTGCGTTGATCAGAAAATTGCCTCCCAACAGAGAGACAGAAGCCACAGTGAAAAAGATTGTCAGAGCTGCAAGAAAGAAAGCATATCTCACACGCACAATCAGTCCTCTCAGCGATACAAGGGAGAAGACGAATGTCACAAGTAGAGCATTTGCAAGGCCATAGAGGACATTAGGGTGTACTTCATGTCCCGCACTGATAGCTAGATAAATGGCAGTTCCAAGCAGGGTCACTATGTATATGATATATGAAATTGTAGAACTGTTACCAACTCTTACCCTCAGTTTCACAGACCAGAATGATATATGCTCATATATTGATTTTCTGAAAACATTCGATTCTGAACTTTTGATTGCATCCTTGGAATTTTGTACAGTATCCCAGTCTGCCTGCAGGATTCATTGACACCTCGCGTGCATGTTACTCCAAATAATTGCAGGGAAAGATAGCAGTTTTGTAGAAGGAAATACTCCAGTTTGGGTGATCCATTGAATCTTGATGAGCAAATATTCCAGTACTGTGCTGGAATAGATGATCTACTCAAAGATAGTGCGACAAGGGAAGAACTAAAGAAGAGAATCGTCGATTCGCTCTTTGTCTCTTACGGCGCCAGAAACAAAGATGCAGTAACTTTGTCCAAGAGGAGTCTCCTCCCATCCTCTGGAAAGATGAATGCTCCTATATATTATGATAACAGGAAGGCATCCGTGGATATTGCCACTTACCTGAATGGGTGCATGACAAGGTATCTGGATTACAACGATACCTACCTCTCCAAGGAGGCTCTTCACCCCTCAGACAACGTACCTCCTCTTCTGAGTTACGGCTATCACTCTGATGTCAATGGCCTGCAGGTCCTAAAGGCACTGGCCGCTGCTTATCAAGTGGTTGGAGCATTCTCAGATTCCTTTTCCATCAGGGATAAGGGCTGGGACCACGTGACATACATCTCGATCTCATCAGCTGTTGGACTAGGCGTGCTGAACAACTTTGACAAGTCGAAGTTCATAAATACCCTAAATCTTGCCATAAACAACAACATTTCCCTAAGGCAGACAAGAGCAGGTGAGCTCAGCATGTGGAAGGGATGTACCGCCGCGAATGCGACACGAAACTCCGTGTTTGCATCCATGCTTGCGAGCGAGGGTTTCACCGGTCCTTCACCCATATTTGAAGGGGAAATGGGGTTTTTCAAACAGGTAACCGGGAATATCAGCATTGATCTTGGAAAGAACAGGATTGTCAGGACCATGATAAAGAACTTCCCCGTGGAATACCACGCGATGAGTGCGGTGGAATCCGCACTAGCAATCAGGGACCAGCTCAATGGAGAGGAGATCAAGAGTGTGAAAGTTGAAACTTTCTCTGTAGCACACAAGATCATTGTGAAGGACCCGGAGAAGCTGAGGCCGAAGACCAAAGAGACAGCGGACCACAGTCTTCCGTACATCATTGCATACACTCTACTCTACGGTGAGCCAGGTATCTCCTCATTCGAGCCGAGCTACCTGAACGATCCTTCAATCCTTAGGGTGATCGACTCGATGAAGCTTGAGGTCACTAGGGAGTACGATTCCATGTATCCCGAATACTTGCCCGTGAAGATTATAGTTCGAACAAGAAATTCAGAGTACGAGAAGGAAGTCACTGTGCCAAAGGGTCACTTCAGAAATCCCTATGACTGGAAAGATCTGGAAAATAAGGGTCACAGGTTGATAAACGATCCAGACAAGGTAAAGAGGATTATAGAAACGGGAAAGAAATTCGAAGGCATATCTACGAGGGAATTGCTAGAAACGGTAAACTTTCCTTAATCCTTAATCAATTTGGTCAACTGTTGCCAAAATCCAACTTTCGAGCTCGAATATCTGGATACCCGACCACAGGTAGAGGTCGAACCAAAGGGATCGTGATCAATTCCACCATTGCAACTTGGGGTTATCCTATCAGTCTAAACCGTTAATTAACGAGCCCCCATACCCATGGGTGAAGAAGCCGGTTGAGCATGGGAACATATTCACTTCTGCTATACTGGGAGGTACATCCGTAATACTGTCAATTGCCCTGAAGAGAGATTTTTATTCAATTCTCTTCTGGCTTCCCATCTGGATGGGTCTTTTCCTGTACGATATCCCGTTCAAGATACTCTGGAAATCTAAAAAGAATATTCTATGGATGACTTTCATCATTGTTTTTTCCGTAGTATCCATCTACATCAATCTTCTCCTAATAATCCCTTATGCGATATTCTTCCTAGACTACGCGGCCAGGACTCAACTAGCTTCACGGCGATTGAACTATGTCGGAACTTTACTCGGAATATTGGGTTACGTGGTTCTATTTGGAACAACTGTAGACCTGAATGGCATTCACGCAGTGATACTTATTGGCTCCCTTTTCTCTTTCATGATAGGATCAGAATTCACTGTCAGGGCAAAACTTTCCAAGAGGCCTCTATTTCTACTGTATGATATCTTTCCTGTGTTCCTCGCTATTCTGAGTCCTGTCTTCTTGGTTTTTACGATATCACTCGTAAGAATCCCCGTTGCACTCAAGACCAAGGGGTTGAAGCCAGTTGGAATCACAGAGACGGTATTATTACTGGTTGCGACAATAGTACTTTCGCTCTTCTATGTAGTGGGGTTATGAGTTGAGTTCGTACTAAAAACAACGAGGCACTGCCTACCGACCCTGAATGGCCGATCAGGCGGCGATTGTGGATTATCTCTCTTTTTCTATTTACTGAACTAACCGGGAAGTGGTCGTTCACAGGGTGGAAATTCGACTATCCATTTGACCTTCTGGAATCGCCTATAATAAAATACGTTAACACAATTAGTCTAAATCCCATTATTATGCTATTGCGTAAAATACCAAATTCAAATCCCACAAACCACCGACATTCAGAAATTCTAAGATTGAGTCATTTCCCTTAAGACTAAAGATTTCAGGGAAAGAGGAACATTCATTAGAGTATTGAACATTCTCAAAAAGAAAATCAGAGAGGGGAAAGGGATCAAGAACTAAGATTGTTAAAGTCTTACGAGAGTCGTTTAAATCTAAAGCCCTATGGAAAAAATTGTTCATTAGTTTCCTTCGTTTATAATAAAATTCGACACATTATTTGGTCTTATCTATATCCCCCTGAACAAGATGGGGCCACCGAGATTTGAACTCGGGTCACCAACACCCCAAGCTGGTAGGATGGTCCAATCTACCCTATGGCCCCTTCAGTCAAATGGTAATATTTCCTCGAGCAGTTCTGCGTTAGAAAGGATCATTCTTCTGCAGCAGTATCTTGTGACATTCAGGTCATCGAGAATACCGGCAATCTCTTCTGAAGTTGCCTCTCTGTTTTTTGACTTTCTGATCTCTTCGACCTTGTTTGTAAACCGAACGTAATCAGATCCAATGACCCTTCCACAACTAAAACATCTGACAGGTATAATCATCTTTTCACCTGTACGACTTCTGTTTCTTCTTCCTTGCTCCGGATCCTCCGGGCTTCTTGGGGAGCTTCTTTCTCACATCGTTGACGAGCAATGCTCTGTCGTATTCCTTGTATGTTTTTTCCAGATCTTGGTCCTTGAAGAAGTCAACCATAGCCCTGGATATTGCGGTTCTCGCTGCCTCGGCCTGACCAATGACTCCGCCGCCTCTCATGTTTACAGCGATATCAATCTTGGAGACCTTATCTCCTGCAAGTATTATGGGTTCCATCATTTTCAGCTTGGCAAGTTCAGGTTGATAAATCTCTATCGGGACACCGTTTATCCTGATCCTGCCCTTCCCTTCTTTGATTGTTGCTCTAGCAACCGCAGTTTTCCTTGCTCCGCTTGTCTCAATCACCATCTACAATCACTTTTGATCCTAATTCTTTGCAAATCTCATACAGGGTTGTAACGTTCGCAACATGCTTGTTCTGGTATTCTTCGAGTTTTTCAACGTCTTTTCCTTTAAACTCCATTGGGATTCCTATGTAGACTCTGAGTCTTTTCAGAGCTTCTATTCCCTTCGTATCTTTCATCGGAAGCATACCTCTGACTGTTCTCCTGAATATCCTGTCCGCCTCTTTTGGGAATCTTGGTCCCTTTCTAACTGACCCTACGTCCCTCTCCATCTTGTATCTTTCTATATTGTATCTTCTTCTACCAGAGACTACAGCCTTCTCTGCGTTCACTATCACAATCTCGTCGCTCTTGGTCAACAGTTCTTTCGCCAAGTAAGATGACGCCCTTCCCAGAACCAAATTACTACCATCTATTATTCTAATCTCACATCACCCTATTATTTTGATCTTCGTTCCCTTCGCATTCTCGCTCATCAGCTCTCTTAGTGTAAGTGCCTTCCCACCTGCTTCCTCGATTTTTGACTTAGCTGATTTGGAAAAGTAAAGTGCAGCGACTCTCACCGGTTCTTCGATTCTTCCGGAACCCAGTACGACACCAGGTACAACAACGGTAGAATCGGTTGGAGCAAACCGGGATATCTTACCAACATTTACCTCTACCAAATTGTCCTTGGATTTCCTGATCCTATTTGCTATATCGCCCCAGAATCTTGAATCATTCTCTAAGGCTGTCTTCTTCATCTCTAACGCAAGTTTTTCCCTTTTATCTTTTTCGTTTACGCCCATTTATCAAGCACCTGGGTCGGAAGGTATGAATTAACTATTAATAAACCTTATCGGTTTTTAGCAAGTTCC
>JAKATW010000151.1 GCA_021827945.1 Thermoplasmata archaeon | reverse complement strand
GATTCCGAATAACCTCTTCAAATTTATGTTGTTTACAGGGAACTCACTTGCTAACGAAAATCATGATGTGAAACACCCCTGAATATCCCTTTTTCCTATGTTTTCTTCCTATTTTCCTCAATAATTGGGATAGCTGCAGCTATCCCTCCAGAATGTTCAGTGCAAACAGGTTGTAAGAGAAGCAGGAGAACATGAATTTCACCCTGACCCTTCTTGATAATGTTACAAGGGTGTGTGAGAAATGAAATACCCTCTTCATTACTGCAAATGGATACTCAACCAACGCTCTCTTCCTCGATATCCTCTTGTTCCTCATTATGCTCCGTATGCTTAACTTGAAACCTCTCATCGCTCTGTTCATTGTGGCATCATACCCTTTCGGTTTAGCTCCGAAATAACCTTTATCCCTGTAGACGGGTATTCCGGGTCTTGAAAGGTCTATCCTTGAGTCGTGAGTGCTTGCTGTCGTGACTGCGTATGACCTTATTATTGGAACTTGATTGTCATCCGTGAGTAAATGACCCTTGTAACCGAAATAAGTCCTGTTGTTCTTCTTCGTGAAAGTTCCATCCTTCGATCTTCTCGTTTTACCCAGTTCCCTTGTTTCCTCATGCTTCTCATGCCCCGGGTCGGATGTTATGAAAGTGGCATCCTGAGCAGTGCCCCTCTTGATTCTGATGCCCTTAGAATCAAGCTGTCTCTGCAGCTCTTTCCAGATGATGCTATCCCTTCCTGTCCTGGATAAGCGTTCACGGAAGTACCAGATGGTCTTTGCATCCGGCAACAGGTCAGGATAATCCAGGAAGTTCATGAACGATATCCTGTCGTGGATAAGGGTCTCAGCCTGCTGGTCAGATAAATTGTATAACGACTGGAGGAAGAGTATCTTCACCATCGTTATTATTGGAATGTTGGGTCTTCCCCCTTCTTCCGTTTCGTTGTGGTATAAGTCTCTCAACAGGGGAGGAAAGGAACTCCAGTCTATTGTCTCCTTCATGAATTTCAGTGGATCGTTGATGAAATACTGTCTGTACTTCTCCTTAATCGATTCGTCTAAAAGGTTGGCCATGCAATAACATGGCCATTGCATGAATAAACATTATTGTTACCAGATATGGTCACAGAGTAAGGTTTTTAGAAATCCTCTAAGATACAACTTCTCCTCTTCTTCACCTTCGGGAGTTTATGGTTGGAGATTTCATGAAGGCATCACGAGTTATGGGGCTAGCTTCATCGTCTACAACAACGCCTCCTCAATCCTTTCAGGAGATAAACTTCCCATGATATCTATTTACATAAAGCAGTCAGCACAGGGCCAGAACGAAATCGTTTCCATAACGGCCAAAGACAACAGGAGTTCCTGGATTGACCTTGAGGTTTCAGTATGGTACGGCAATGATCCTTACACCGTCCCAGATCCTTTTTACGAGAACGTGCTGTATTACTTTGCGCCCTACAACGTTTCCAACGGCCAGAATATATCTCTTCCCTCCTTCTCGAACATATTTTATGGCGAACTTAACGTAGAGGTAATCTCTCATAACTCCTACAACCTTTGGAACAACAGCTATGCACAGTCTGTAGTGAAATCAAACATATACCAGAACGGCACTGGAGGAGGAAACCTGTTCCAGAATAGTGTAGCATGGTTAGTGAACCCATTTGTTTCCCCCATAAATGCCCTGTTCCTTGTTGCGGGGATCGGGATGCTTCTCTTTTCAATCCACAGATCTGGAATAGATGCAAATATGTTCAAGAGAGCGATGCGTGGAGCAACGCAAAATGGTGGGTTCTTTTTGCCTACTCATTACATGGCGGCAATAGTCCTTATTGCATTTTCGGTGATAAACTGGACGTTGTTGTTCTCATATGTCACTAGCTGGGGAGGATTCTTACCATGAAGGGAATCTACTGGGCCAGAATCAAAAAGATGCTTATGACTGGGATGGATGATGAAGGAGGGACCCTTCTGGACGCAGTTGTAATTATCATTATCATTCTTACGGCAATTCTCGTCCTGACACATTTTGGAATGACATGGAACAACGTTCTGACCAGTTTTAAGAAGTTCTTTGGCTACGAATTGGGAGGGTTGTAATGAAGCCCCCTTTGAGAAACGGAAGCCTTGACGACTACCAGACCCCTGCGTCAGCATTAGCGATTCTCCTTCCTCACCTGAAAAAGGACTGGGTGATATGGGAATGCGCTGAAGGGGAAGGATACCTGAGCGAAGCGCTGAGAAAAGAGGGCTTCGAAGTTGTGACAACAGACATTCATCAGGGTTATGACTTTTTGAAATTTCAACCTGAAGACTTCGATATCATAGTGACGAATCCGCCATATTCCTTAAAGGATAAATTCCTCAGGAGAGCATATGAATTAGGTAAGCCTTTCGCATTTCTGTTGCCGTTGACGACCCTTGAGGGAAGGGCAAGACAGGCCATGTTCGCTTCACATGGCATTTCTCTCCTGATCCCTGACCGGAGAACGAATTTCATAACGCCCGACGGAAAAGGCTGCGGGAGCTGGTTCTTGACAGCTTGGTTTACATGGCAGCTTCTTGAGAAGGACTTGGTTTTCCAGTCCTGCATCCAACAAATGCATGAGGTGATAGTAGGTGGTTAGGTTCATTACGAAAAAAGATAAAAGGGGAAGGAACAAACACATTCCAATCAAGGAGAGAGGAGGGAACACTGGTGTAAACGCATTGTCTCTCGCAGGACTCAAGATCAGGCCCGAGAGAGAGGACAACAAACTGACTGGAGATACCGAATATATTGGATACGGGCAAACGCCAGGCCTAACTTTGGAACCGGTCAGGAGACATGTCATCAATGAGGAGCTTTCGGGCACACCCTTGAACGAAATTAAGGAAGAATGGTACTACTACAATCCCCAAGGGAAATATAGGACTTACAGACAGTTTATGGAAAAGGGAGGCGACTTTGACTACATTGCCAGGGGACCGAAAGGAAGGAAGTACATGGTGAATGCAGGCGTAGAGAAGAAGGGATCACACTGGAGCCTATCAGGGATAGGAAATTGGATGAGTTCTAGTGAAACGGAGGAGAAACAGGGAAATCAGGAGAAATCGGAGATGAGAAAATGAACAGAAGAGCGGTAGGATACTGGAGAGACAGAAAAGGAAGAACAAGGCCGATAACGCCTAAATCTCCACGGAAAGAAATGCCTGCATACAGGAATAGGGAAGTTGGTTTCTGGGTCGAGAGAAATGGGGAGAGAGTCCTGATGACTGAATCCCAAATTCCTGAGGAGTACAGGCTGGACGTTCCGATGGGATTCAAGTATGACAAAGACCCGGAGAGGTACAGACGTGATTCAATCTCTTACCTTGAGAACAGGGTAAGAGGACTGAAGGAACAATGGTTCGAAACCAGAAACGAAGAAGATAGGGAGCTGATCAAGAAATTGATTCCGTACTTCCAGTCGAAGATAGAGGAATACAGAAAATACAGATTACCCCACGGGGATTCGACGCATTCGTTGCATCTTTATCCAACGTGGCGTAAAACCCACTCCTTCAGGGGTGGGATATAAGCCACCGCAACGTATATGAATATTGATGATAGAAGGAAATGGTCATCTTGAAAAAGACATATCAATACAGGGCGTATCCTTCGCAGTCGCAGAAGTTGGCACTCAACCATCAAATGTATCTCTCAAAGCGGCTCTATAATCTACTTCTTGAACAATCGCAAAAAAACTTCAAGGAAACTGGAAAGACTTCCACGAAATATGACATGAACAGATGGATTACAGAATTCAAGAAAAAGAATCCAGAATTCAATGAAATGTATGCGCAGGTCTGCCAGAACATCGCAGACAGGGTATCTAAAGGATACAAGAACTTCTTCAGGAGAATAAAGGAAAGAAAACAGGGAAAGAAAGTCAGGGCTGGATTCCCCCGTTTCAAATCATATGTTTCTTCATTGACATATCCGCAATCAGGATTCAAACCCGAAAAGAATAAAGTTTCTGTCTCTAAAATCGGGAATATAAATTTCGTTAAACATAGGGAGATGGAGGGAAGGATAAAGACATTTACGATAAAAAAAATAAAATCGCAGGAATGGTATATAACATTCTCAGTTGAAAAGGAGGATACGCCTCTTCACACAAACGGCAAACCCATTATTGGAATGGATTTGGGGCTAAAGGAATACGCAACCTTGTCTGATAGAACAAGAATACCAAATCCAAGACTCTCAAACAAATCTATCGGTAAGATAAAGATGGCTCAGAGAAGGTTGTCAAATAAGAAGAAAGGAGGTAGAAACAGGAAAAAAGCAAAGATAAGACTTGCAAAGGTCTCTGAACATATCGCAAGGCAGAGGGACGACTTCATTCACAAGACCTCCTATCGTCTCGTCAATTCCTATTCATTCATCGCATACGAGGAACTGAAGATTGCAAATATGGTGAAGAACCATAATCTTGCAAGACAGATAACGGATGCTTCTTGGGGCAACTTCACCCGATATCTCTGCTACAAGGCTGAAAGTGCTGGTTGCAGGGTTGTCGGCGTGAACCCAAAGAACACAACAAGGACATGCAGTGGATGTGGAAATATTCAGGATATAGAATTGAGCGAAAGAACATATCTCTGTCGAAATTGCGGGCTGGAAATTGACAGGGATTTGAATGCATCGATAAATATCCTGGCTACCGCAGGACTTGCGGGAAGTAACGCCTCTGGAGACGCTGTAAGACCTCAGCAGAAGGCAAACGTCGTTGAATCAGGAACTACATTTGGTGGTTCAAGATGACCGATCAAAAAGCCACCATTGGAAGCCCACGTGTTTTAACCGTGGGAGGATGTCACGGGAATGGAGCAAAGAAAAGGGAAGCGAATGTCCACGATGGACAGGAGGTGGATGAATGACAAAATTCAGAACAGTTTTCAGACACCAAAGGAAATATGTCATCCCCATCCAGGGAAAAGACGGGAAAATTACTAGGAAAGACAGAAAAGAGTGGCACAAAAATGCAGAACTAGTGAAAGAAAGTGGGAAAAGATGTCACGATCACAGGTGAAGGTCTTCAGCCCAGAGAGGAAACGCTGATATGACAAAACTGGTGCCAGGTGCGGTCAAGATACACATCTCAATAAGGGATGGAGACTCCAGAGCAATCGTAATTCAGGAGGGGAGGAATGTGCCCAAAACCAACGGCCTGAGCGAGAGAATACCCAGGGCAATGGACGTGCTTATCAATTTCCTTTTGAATGGAGGGAAGCCTTGAAACGGTGAGAAATATGGAAGTCCTAGACGGGAGTGAAGAAGCCACATTAGATCGGCAGAGGGAGACTTTTTTGAAAGCTCACGCGGATGAATACGAGAGAATCCGGAAGAACCGTGATATCTGGGCGCAAAAGATATCAAGATTTTTGGGGACCGACCTTCAATTGGTGAAGGATCTTGTCGTGAATAAGACGTTAAAACAGATAGAGGAGGATTATGACGTCCTGACCTACTACGTTCCTGAGGAAAGAACTGATAAAACCAGGGACCGTAAGGTTATGGATAAAACTTCACACATAATGTTCTGGTTCTCCATCTCCCTAGCTCTCGTTGCCGTAGCTTCCCTTCTTTTCAAGATGAAGGTGATCTAAAGTGAATTTGTTGTTACTTGCTATAGTTGTCGCAATTATTTCTGGGGGAATATCATATTTCTGGTTGATTCGCAAATCTGAGGCCCACAGGAGAAACAGGGAAATCAGGAAAAATCGACTTGAGAAAAGATCTGTGGACATGGAAACGTCTCCGGAGGGCGAATACTACAAGGAAGTAAACTGGCTTGCCGTCTTCATATTTTTCATTATAGTCATTTTGATTCTCAACGTTGCATTTCTGTATCCCACTACTATTCCTGCTGCATTCTATCTCGCAGAATTGCAGATAAGTGCGTTCCTGTGGGAAAGGATGGCATTCCTTCCACTTTGGGCGGGGATTGTTCTTCTCTTGTTTGCTTGGGGCCCCTTTACGCTATGGAAGCCCGTTATCGTCTATGAAGGGAAGAACCACTGGTACTATAAGGTCAGAGGCCCTGATAGAGGTCTTGTATCCTTCCACCTGATGAGGAACTTGGGGAAGCAGCCGGTAGTTGTCTACAAAGCATACCTGAGGAAAAAAGGGCTATCGTACTACGTTGAAGCAAGCGACCTGATAGTCGAACCAGGAAGAAGGCCCAGCCTGATCGTAGTAGAGGGCCTAGGCACGGGTGAAGTGAGGGAGATACTAGCACTCCAGAAGGAGAACAGGGAACTGAAGGTGGAGAATCAGAAGCTATGGAGAGAATTGCGCCTTAGGCACGCACCAGGCGTTGATCTGGTACATGAGACAATGAAACTGATGAGAGGAGGAAATGATGAGGAGCCTGTCAAAGAGAGGAAGTAGACTAATTGTTACTCTCATCGCTTTAACTCTGTTACTGCTAGTAGTAACTACCACAAGCACTGTATCAGGCCAGGAGGAGGTGCTAAGGGTCAATGTAGCACCCATGTACATTGCAAATACCAGCATCTACGTGCAACTTGAAGGTCTCTTTGCTGAAAATAACGTACCCCAAGCTGCATCTCTGACCTATTATCTGGCAGTATATTCTTCCAATGGCTCACAGGTTGAGGGAGGGAGCATTACCCAGCAGAACGGCTTAATCTTCACCTATTATCTCAACGGGATCCCGGAAGGGTATTACTACCTGAACGTTTACTTTACTACCGGAGGCAGCAACTCTTCCCTGGAAACAATCTATTTCATAGTCTCTCCTCCGCCGGTTCCATATATCGCCATGTTTCTCAGCAATGGAGATTTCATTTTTCATTCTGATGTCTTGAATACTACCGGGAAGCCCAACCAGTCATATTGGTTCCAGATCACGATTTCCTACCAATTTCAGGGGGGAGGCTCCCAGACCGTAGGGACGTTCAACACTACGAATATGACTTTCAAGCCCGCAGATGAAGGGGAAACAGTAGTCGTCAATATTATGGATAAGTACGGATGGCTCAACAGTGCAGGAATCAACCTCCAGAATGATATTTTCACCGGTCCTCCTCTCGTCTACAGTTTTGCAGCAGTGCCCAATCCGTACAGCTCAGTTTGGTACCAGAACATCCTCATAGACGTACTGATAATAGTAGTGCTGTTGGGTGGAATTTATCTCTTTGCCAGAAGGAACAGGGATAAGCGACTGGTGGAGGACGTGTATGAATGAAGGGATTCCCGATACAGGCTACGACAAGAAACTCAACGTCAACTACAGGATACTTCTGGAAACTCTCAGGGAATTAG
>JAKATW010000101.1 GCA_021827945.1 Thermoplasmata archaeon | reverse complement strand
GAGGGATCGTGTCAGAACAAGGTCGAGCAAGCAGTCCAAGAGGCAATTGCTTCGCCACTGATAGAAGCAGACATATCCGAGGCAAAGGGCGCACTAGTAAGAGTTGTCGGAGATGATCAGATGTCTGTTGCAGAAGCAGAAGGGGCAGTAAGAATGGTACAGCAGAAAGTCAGTCCATCAGCTAGAATCATCTGGGGAGCATCCATAGACCCGTCTTTGAAGGGATCGATAAGAGTTCTGGTAGTTCTCACAGGAGTGAAATCTCCGTATATGCTCGGGACTAAAGGGGAAATGAGCAGCATCGCAAAGGCAGCGGGGGCTAAGGGGCTCGACTGGAGCATAGATTCTGTCTAAAGAATCACCGTGAAATCTATTATAATGGCCGGCGGCCTGGGTACCAGGCTACGGCCAATTACTGATAATATACCCAAATCTCTAATTCCGGTCGCAGGCAAACCGGTGGTCTTTTATCTGATGAAAGCCCTTGCCAGAGTCTCTAATGATTATATTCTTACAGTCAGTTATCGATATGAAAAGGTCATAGATCTCTTCTCTGGACCAGAAGCGAGAGGTAAAAACATCTTGTTCTCAGTTGAAAAGGAGCCACTAGGCACTGCAGGTGGACTCAAGAAGGTTGAGAAATTCATCGAAGAAACGTTCATAGTGGGCAATGCTGATACAATCTTTCAACAGGATGTCCGTGGCCTTCTGGATTTTCACAAAGAGAAAAAGAATACCGTCACACTCGGTCTTACGCCCGTTGATGATCCGTCCGAATTTGGAGTAGCAAAGGTCCGTGATGGCAGGATCGTGCAGTTCCAGGAGAAGCCGAAAGTGAATCCGATCTCGAATCTAGCCAATGTGGGTGTTTATGTGATGGAACCTGAGATTTTTGACTACATAGAGAGGAATAAACAGGTTGATGTGGCAAAAGAATTACTCCCTGCACTCCAGAGCGACGGCAAGAAGATAGGGGGATTCAGGATGAAGGGGACGTGGATCGATATCGGAAGGCCCAGGGATCTCATAAAAGCGAATATCTTCGTTTCAGGGAAATCCCAGAGGAAGGTCAACGGATCAAGGCTGAGTGGTAAGGTCTATCTGGGAAAGGACGTCAAGATAGGCAAGAACTGTCTCCTGGAGGATGTGGCTATCTACAGCGGAACAGTGATAGAAGATAACGTGCACATCAAGAATTCCGTCATCTACGACGGATCTACAGTTGGAGACGGGAGCAAGATAGAGGACTCAATCCTATCATTCGGATCGATCCTCGGTGAAGGAGTCATAATTTCTGACTCTGTCATCGGAGGAGGGTTGCTCCTGAGAAAGGGCGGAAAGATAGAGGGAACGGTGGTATCACTTGGAGAGGACAAACCAGGAGATAATTAAAATCAACATTATGACTGCGAGTATAATCAGTACGCGGCCGCTAACTCCCTTACCGAAGACAATAGGGACCGGACCAATCATTACTATTCCTCCTATTTTGGTCCCACTTCCCTGTTGAGGAGACCCTGTTGTTTGGTGTCTCGCATCCCATCCTTCAGGTTGGTTAGATTCCTCGACTCTTCTAAATGATAATATCAGGGGAAAAAGGAAGAACAAGAGTGGTGCAAATGCCAGTGGCGTCTGGGATACAAACACGGGTATGAAAAATACAAGGTACATCCTGACGTACCCAAAATATGCAAGAAGTGCTTCCGATCCTATGAAAAGCAAAAGTGCTATCAGGAATGATGTGTATATCCTCAAGCTCTCCCTCTTTCCAAAGCTAATCTTGCATTTAGAATCTTTCTAGTAGGACGAGACGGCAAATGGTCGTCTGGTCTGTTTTGAAGTCCTAGATGAAGGTGGGCGTGTCTTACTAGAGAAATCCCGCCTTCTGTAGAATCAAGATGTCTTCAGTTGAAAGGGAGACTCCAGTCTTGAATTTCTCGTATATCTCCTCTGCCTTTGCCTTGGCCTCGTTTTCCCTTCCCTTTCTCTTCTCCTTGGACTGCCTCTGTTTCATTGCAAGAATCAGTTTTTCGTATTCCCTTATCGTATTGAAGAGTTCATCCAGTTTTTGATTTTCCTTGAATAGCTCAGCCTGTACTTGCAGATATTTTTCGTGGATCTCGTCTGCTTTCCCCTTCGTCTCAATCATTTCCTCGTATATCTTGTTCTGGTTATCCCTGAGAGCGATTACTTCTTTTACCGTGCTGGTGTATTCATCTTGTGCTTTCTTTATCTCATCCTTGTTTGTCTTGATATCTTCGTCCAGTTTCTTGTAACTTACATCATCCAGAGCAATCTTTTCTGACTCCTTCTCATAATCTTTGACGGATTTGTCCATTCCCCTTATTCGTTTCACGATCTCTTCTTCTTCCTTCTTATTGTAGACACCCGTCATTTGTCTCCTGATCAGATCATCCCGCTCTTTCTTGAGCTTTCTGAGGTCGATCTGTTTCCCCTTGTCTCTAAGAATAGAAGACCGGAGTGATCTTCTCTCATTGATTTCCTTCCTGAATTCTGAGGACAACTGGTCCTTCCTAGCCTTCAGGTCTGCTGCCTTGTTGGACAGCTCATCCTTGTTGCTTTTCATTTCTCGGAGTGATTTTATAAGTTCCTTGACTTTGTTATTCAGGACGTCTCTCTCGTCTGCATACCTATCCATTTCTTCTCTTAGATCGTCCCTTCTCTTCCTACTCTCGTCAAGGTCTTTTTTAATAGCCAATCTCTTATTCTCTAATTCCGTAAGCGAATCAATCATCATAACCCTCAGGCGAGGCTTATTTATTTCGAAAATTTAACTTTTGTGCGAAATTCGACTCTTCCAAATACACAAGGAATCTAATATTATGGCTGATAGATCGTACGTATCTTTCTTAGTCGTGCAGTCTTGGAAGGAGTTTCGCCCCCTGACAATTCACTGCATGGATCGCAGAACCTACTTTCTGGATCAATTAGGAAGAGGGCAGAGTTGTCAACTTATTTCTGCTGACAGTTCAGTCAGGAAGAACATATCTCTCTTGAATCAAGAGACAGGCAGCTAAACGAGTCAGGTGGCAGAAATACCAGGGTCACTGGTACTCTTAGAGTATAAAATAAGGGGTATAGAAAGCTCGGTTAAGTTTCAAGATTGAGGTGTCTCTATATTGTACCTCAAAGGGTATTTTTGTCCTCCTTTTGGTTTAATCCCTGGTCCAGAATATTCATAAAAAGTCTACCTTGAAAATTAAGAAGAACTCAGCACCCTGTCGTTTGACTAACTTTTCCCACTCTCCGCCTAGATTCGGTCCATCGGTTCACTCATTGAAGAAAATGGGAACAGGAAAGAACTTCGCAATACAAGTATCAACTTCACTCTCAGAGTTTTAATAGTTTCCGAGACTGGAGGAAACGTGAAAGCGTTTGAGCCTGGATACATAGGAGATCTTGAGATAAAGAACAGAATAGTCATGGCCCCTATGATCTCCAACCTTGCCAACACAGATGGATCAAGCAACGAGAACCTTGTCAGATATCTTGAGGAGCGTGCAAGGGGAGGAACCGGACTGATTATCACGGAATATACTTATGTTGACAATGTCAATTCCAGAGGATCCCGGAATGAACTAGGTGCATACAGCTCCTCGCTTGTACCAAAGCTTAGGAGAATACCTGAAGCGATACACACCTACGGTTCAAAGGTATTCATGCAACTTGTGCACGCCGGGGGAAAGGCACTTGCGAGTGAAAACCCACTTCAGCCTATGGCACCGTCTGCTGTGGATTACCTGGGGAGGACACCAAGAGAGATGACTGAAGAAGATGTGGAAAGCGTCATAAGATCGTTTGAGAGAGCCGCAATGATTGCGAAATCTTCAAAGTTCGACGGCATCGAAGTTCATGGAGCTCACGGATATTTGATTCACCAATTCCTGTCTCCAAAACTTAACATAAGGGAAGACAGGTACGGCGGGTCTTTCGAAAAGAGGCTGACCTTTCCACAGACAGTGATAGATACGATTAGGTCTGCGACTGCTCTTCCTGTTGGAATCAGACTGAGTCTTTACGAGGACGATCCAAATGGATGGAACGAGGATTACGGGCTCAGGGTAGTTGATGAACTTAAGAATCTCGATTACGTTCATCTTTCAGCGGGTAATTTTTACCCACCCGGATCATCCGCCTCCTTCTATTCTCCAGAAACACACATTTTACCTAGAATGAAGAAAAAACCAAAGATCACTACGATGTTAGTAGGTTCTGTTGTTGACTTAACAGGTGTAGAGAGAGTCCTGTCAAAGTGTGAATTTGTCTCAGTTGGAAGAGGGCATCTTGCGGATGCATTCTTTGCTTTCAAACTGAAAAACAACCCGGGACTGCTGAGACCCTGTATCAGATGTAACCAGGGTTGCAGGGACCTTTCTCTCGGTGAAGTTAGATGCACCGTAAACGCAAGTGTTGGTCACGAGTACATAGCCGAGAGCAAATTGAAAGGAGAGGTCGTGATCAAGGGAGCAGGGATACAGGGATTAGAGGCTGCACTGTACGCCTCCAAGAGAGGTCTCAAGGTAACTCTGCACGAAAGAGATGAAGTTATTGGGGGTCAGGTCAACAGGATTTACGACCCCTACAAAAAGAAGTCATTTTCTGCACTCCTTCGGTATTATGAGAATGCCATTCGTTACTACAAAATAGAGCTCGTCACGAACTCGAATTTCAGTGGAAACAGCATCGAGTGTCTGCCACCGATCACCTACATGGAACCACCAGAGGGTGGAGAAGTCTTTGAGAGCAACGTGTATGCTAATCATGATTGGTTCCTCAGGACTGCGGAGAACAAGAAGATAAAGGTTGGGAAGGAGAGCCTGAACAGTCTTGATAGAGGAAGGAAACTCGGATACATCTCCGTGGCAGAAGGTAAAGGAATAGAGTTCATAGAGGGGGGAGATTATGATTTCAGCTTAATGGTGGATGATCAGTACGACATACAAAAAGCAATCAATCTTGGCATAGGGAAAGTGAAGCAATTCATCATAGAGAGAGAAAACGAATTCATGTAAGCATGCACTAAGACTGTACCTAAGGGTCAGTTTTCAGAAACATATATCGGTGAGTTGAGTATCTGACTACTATGAATCACAGGGTCTGTCCCCAGTGTGGATCAGAGCACATGGACTTCGAAACTGGATACATCACAGGCAAATACAGATGCCTGGATTGTGGATATGTGGGTAGCGTGATTTTCGAGTTTGATGACAAGAACTACGAGAGATTCCTGAGACAACTCAAAGGAGATGAGGATAAGTAGTTGAATTCACAGTTGAGATCCTCAGTCGAGAGAAATTGAATGCGCTGATGCACCTCTTCTCTTTGGCGCAGGATTGCTTTTTTAAAGATAATTAGGGTGTCTCAAGTTTTGTAAAAAGTCAGACAATTGTCTTATATTAAATATCTGAGAATTATGTGGGATATGACAGCAACCCATATCACCATTGTAATGGATTTGATAGATAATATCGTTACGGAAGACAGGAAGAGGAAGTATTCCAACTCTTTGATAGTGAAGATTCTTGTGCTCCTTCAGATGTATCGAATCTCCTACAGGTCGTCCAGGGATTTTCTGCTGAACCATCCTGACATAATGAATGAGGCAGGTATAACATCAATACCTGACTTCAGAACTCTTTCAAGAAGGGCGAGGAGGATAGACTGGCATCTTATAAACGCCATCTTCATTGACCTAATACTGACTGAACATGAGAACTCCGCCATAGATTCATTCATAGTGAAAACATGCAAGCAATCCACTGCGTCAAGGAGGAGGATATACTGTAGCTACAAGGACGAGGAAAGTTCATGGGGCTTCTCTACAAAGGGGTGGGAGTACGGAAAGAAGGTTCATGTTTCCCTCGACATAGATTCCACGGCAGTAGTTGAGTGGGAGATAACAACAGCATCGGTATCAGATAAGAACATCGCATTCTCTCTAATATATTCCGTAAGGAATTACGAGTTCATAATGATGGACAAGGCTTACGATTCCTCGGACATTTATGAATACATCTTCAACAACACTCACTCCTCTCCTCTCATTGACACGAACAGAAGGAGAGGCATAGTGGAGGAGAGGCTATCCAGTGCTAGGAAGAATGGCATTGAAATAAGAAAGATGGAATCATCAAGGTATTCATTGAGGTGGGAGATAGAGAGGACATTCGCAATACTTGAAGATATTCTGAACTGTGAATACATCTGGTTCGCTAGGAACAGGAATTACGATGTGTCCATAAGTATGAAAATCGTCGTTTACAACATCATAATCATTCTCAATCAGACCTATAGCAGACCCAAGAGACAGATAATGGATTTCGTCGTAGTTAGGTCTCCTCCCTGATCTGTGTCGTTTGTAAATAGATCGGTGAGAAGAGGTCTGAGTCCTTCCCAGTCTATTATCCTCTTTATGTCATCGAGCTTGTCTCCTCTCTTCTTTATCTGCTCATACCTCTCCCTGAGCCCATAATTAACCAGATCCATAGACAATCATACGGAGCTCATGAAAAAGGATTATTGTGATCAAGTCTGATAAGGTACGGGAATTTGAAAATGAAGGAAGAATTAAGAGGAGTGATAAATTACACCACAGCTGGAGTCCCCCACCAGTATCGTCCTCCGGCATAGGTTAAACCAAGACCTGTAAGTATGTAGGAGATAGAACCCTGGCATTGAACGTAGCCCATTGTGCTCGTCGGTGCACGGATAGTAAATGGAACTATTGGAACAAGAATGACAAAAAGAAAGATAATTATAACTAATGAAATTATTACGAGGCCTAGAAATTTTCTGTCGTTCTTCATTACATTTGGATTCATATTCTCCTCAGTTAGACTAAGTTGTATTGGTGTATGATAGATTGTTGATGACTCCGGTAGTGTGTTGTGAGTACAAATTCAAGTTATTCTCTTCAGCGGTGGTGTAATCTAAGTAGTAGCTCGGCAGGGACATAGGATATACCGTGACATTGGTCTCTTCTACTGTAGAAGAAACAAAATTTGCGGTACTTCCTTGGTCTACTCCAAGTATCGTCCCGCTAGCTGCATTCCAATGATGAGTTAGGTCATATTTATCCGGCGTCTGAATGTAGTAGGAATAGATTTTGCCATTTGTGTCTTCAGTGAAATACTCTTCAAGATTACCGTTGTTCGTTATTCCTGTAACATAAAAAGTTGTGGACGTGGACAGAACTTGGGTGGGAACTGAGACGGAATAATCATTCCACGTATAGGGACTTGTAGAAAGATCCCACTCTTGAATGTCAGCTTCTGAGTAGTAATAGAAGGGGATACCACTGTATATGTTGTTTTGATACACAAACTGGACCCAGTCCAGTTGATTGTTTCCTCCGAAAAAGTAGGG